>NZ_JBNHEQ010000085.1:34300-41299 GCF_050016015.1 Dapis hubbardiae BLCC-M172 | reverse complement strand
GTATCAGTAAAATTAAGACTAGAGAGTTTTTAGTTAGGGAGTCTATCTCAAAACTATAACGTTGGAGTTTTTTGTGATAATTTTCTCTTGCTTAGTATCAGTAAAATTAAGACTAGAGAGTTTTTAGTTAGGGAGTCTATCTCAAAACTGTAACGTTGGAGTTTTTTCTCAGAATTTTCTCTCTGTTAGAGTAACTCAAAATTGAGACTAGAGATTTTTTGTAAATAACCTAATGTTAAAAAAAATAGCAGATAAATGGGAATTTGAAAGTGAGGCAGCTTTAGAAGATTTTGTCTGGGAAAATTTGCCTCATTTATTCAATTTAGAACCTCTGAAACGTCAACATATTGTCATGGGGGAATGGTGCGACATTTTAGCAGTATCAGAAGTGGGGCAGTTAGCAATAATAGAATTGAAAAATATTGAAGACCGTTATGTCGTGCAGCAGCTTACTCGGTATTATGAAAATGTCTTAGCAGAAAAGCCTTTTTCCCAGAAAGTAAATTATCAAAAGTTGGTGCGGTTAGTAGCGATCGCTCCTTCTTTTCATCGGCATAATTTTATTGATTTAAAATATAGCAAGCTGAATTTAGAGTTTTGTCTATTTGAGATTTTTCAAGAGGAAAAGTCGGTTTACTTTTATCTAAAAAATACTGGTGGTCAGATATTGGTTAAGTTAAAAGTTCCTATTTATGAAGAATATATAATTAATCCCGAAAAAATACCTAATATAACTTTACCTCGGCTTCCGAAAGGGTTAAGTCTTAGTTTAGAAAGTTATAGTTCAGAGCAAAAGAAGAAAATCCTAAACATCAGAGAAAAAATTCTTAGGTTCGATGAACGAATGGGAGAAAAAAGTAACAAGGAGATTATTACTTATGGCAAAAAAAAGGGTAAAGGTAAACTTTGTAAAAGCATAGATAAATTTTGTGCTGGTCTGGATGAATATATACAATTATATTTATATTTACCTTTTCCTACAAATAATGGCAATCAAAGAATTTTTAAGTGTTGCTTAGGAATAATTTCTAAATCTCCTGACAGTGATGATATCATTCCTAGAATTATATTACAGAGTAACTCAAAAATTAGCATATACGAAACAGACGAATATTTAAAAATATACGAAAAATTAACTGGGAACATAGTTACTTCTAATTCTTTAGATGCTCTGCTCGATCTAGCTTTAGAAGAATGGCATAAACGACAGTAAATTTAGATAGATTTGGAAAAATTAAAAATTATGTTGAAAAAAAATGCCGATAAATGGGAATTTGAAAGTGAAGAAGATTTAGAAAACTTTGTTTGGGAAAATCTGCAGATTCTATTCAACTTAAAACCCCTAAAGCGTCAATATCCTATTAATGCAGAAAAATCAGATATTTTAGCAATATCTGAGGAACGACAACTAGCAATAATAGAATTGAAAAATATTGAAGACCGTTATGTAGTTCAGCAGCTTACTCGTTATTATGAAAACTTGTACAATGAAAAACCATTTGCTACAGATATAGACTATCAAAAGCGAATTCGCTTAATAGCGATCGCTCCTTCTTTTCATAGACATAATTTCATTGATAGAAAACATCATCAGCTTTTGTTTGAATTTATTATATTTGAAATTTTTCAATCGGCAAACCAGCTTAACTTTATCCTCAAGACTACAGAAGGAAATTTATTCTCAAAAATTCAGATTCCTTACCCTCAAGAAAAAATCATTCTTGCCCATCAACCCAAACCCGATTTAATTACTATATCTGAACCACATAAATCACTTTTAAGAATGTTAGAAAATGAAACTATTGATACACAAGATATTGTCTTGAAGCTCAGAGAAAAAATTCTGATATTTGACAAATCTATTGGGGAAAAAAGCACGAATCTTACTATTACTTACGGTCAAAAAAAGAAAGACGGTGAACTTTGCAAACCAGCACACAAACTTTTAGGAGGATTTCAGTTTCTAAAAGGTGCTTCTGGTTTAAAAATGTTTTTATATTTACCATATCGGTATTTTCAATCATTACGAAAATATATGCGCAACCAATATAACGATCTAAAAAGCATTAAAATTTCAATTTTAACTGATGATTGGAAGATAGCTTTAGGATACAAAATTCCGAGTCAGTATAGTTATCAAGGAAAAACAGAATACGATAATATTGAAGGATATCTACAAATGTATGAAATAATGACAGGAAAATCTATTAAATCTAAATCCATAGATGCTTTAGTTGATGTAGCTTTATCTGAATGGCAAAATAGAAACTCATCATAAATGAATCAAAAAATTAGTTAAAATAGAAAATTATTAGATTTAGGAAAATAGTGAAATAGGTAATGGTAAGTTAAGCTAACTATTTAACAAAGTATAAATCAGCAAAAACTGGGTTTACCCAGAAAAATTACGGATTTTATATTATTAACTTCAAAGAACATAATATAACCTTGAAAATTTTAATCTAATGAATACACCAAGTCATGCCATTATTAATCTCGCACTTCTTACCAAACCTCAACTACCACAAGCTAATCTTGCTATTGTAATTGGTGGAATTTTACCTGATATTCCTATCTTTATTTTCTATTTTTGGGCAAAATTTATTGCTCGTTTACCAGAGGCAAAAATTTGGTCAGAAGCATATTATCAACCATTAATCCAAAATCTTGTTGCCATCTTTCATTCTATTCCTTTGGCTATAATTGGATTGCTAATTTCTTACTACTTTGGTTGGCAAATTATGCAGGTAATTTGTATTAGTTTAATCCTGCATTCTTTACTTGATTTGCCAGTACATAATGATGATGCTCACAGACACTTTTTCCCTTTTAGTAATTATAGATTTATTAGCCCTATTTCTTATTGGGACCCAAAGCACTATGGGTCAATTGTTGCTTTTATAGAAGTTTTGCTAGTTTTATTAGGAACTTTGCGGGTATTTCCCGGAATTAATTCTTTTGTAGGAAAGGGATTAATTATTTTAGTGAATATATTTTATTGGAGTAGTTATATTTATTTTTATCTTCGTTCTAGAGTTTTAATCAACTAGATAACTTCATTAATTGATAATGGATAATGAATAATGGATAATTACCTCTGGTTAAAACCATCGGATTTAAAATTAGGAAATATCCTAGCACTTTTTTTATCTTGAAATAGAAGGAAATACAAAAGAAGAGGATTGGCTAAAAGGATTTTTTTTCTTTTTTATCAATGAATCGAGAGGCTTTATACCTGAATTTTTCGGTAATTATCAAAAAGGTCTCATGGGAATATATTGAGTATATTTATTATTTAATAATTGAATTTTTACCTTAAGTATAAAGCCTTCTCCCTACTCCCCCACTCCCCTACTCCCTACTCCCTATTCCCTAATTATTTAAGACCGCCGAATATTAAAACAACACCACTCTTCTCGCTTCCAAAGAGTAGCTACAACCCAACCATTTTGTTCTAAAGTATCAGCAATTGATTTAGCTTGTTCTAATAAAATACCACTCATAATTCCCCAACTTGTCGGTTTAGCTATCGCTTCGAGATGGGGAATTATATCAATAATAACCTCAGCTAAAATATTACAAACTATCCCATCTACAGGTTCAGGAACTAATTTAATTAAATCCTCAATATCTCCCTGTTCAACAATTAATTTTTCCTGCTCTATTTGATTTAATTTTCCATTATTAATAGTCGATCTAATTGCCAAAGGATCAATATCTACAGCATAAATTTGACGTACTCCTAATAATGCCGATCCAATAGACAAAATACCACTACCACAACCAATATCAGCAATTACTGCTTCAGGATTAGGTTCCAAACCCAAGCGCATTTCTAGCGACTCCAAACATAATTCTGTAGTAGGATGAGTACCAGTACCAAAAGCAGCTCCTGGATCTAAACGGAGAATAATTCTATCTGACTTATCTGGTAAAGCTAACCAAGCAGGATGAATCAGAAAGCGATCGCCAATTTCTTGAGGTTGCCAATATTGCTTCCAACTACTTGCCCAATCTTCTTCCTCAATTAAATTCCAATCCATCACTGGAGCTGGTAAATTCATACATAGAGCATCTTGACGCAGATTTAAAGCCAGAGCGGATAAGTCCAACAGTTGAGTTTGGTCTTCTGGTAAATAAGCCAATACCAAACAATCATTACCTTTAACCTGACTCGCCGTCCCCCGGCAACCAAAACTATCCAGACGCCAGAAAATTACCTCCTCCAGACTTTGGTTAGATAAGACTCTAATTTCCCACCAGTTATATGCCATAAAAATAGAATTTAAAATTTAGAATTTAGGATTTAGAATTCAGAATTTAGGATTCTGAATTGGTAAATTTACCTCTACATAATTCAGAATTGCTCAAATAGAATTTAGAATTCTGAATTAGTAAATTTACCTCTATATAATTCAGAGTTCTGAATTGGTAAATTTACCTTTAATTCTACATTTTAAATTCTAAATTCTAGATTTCAATGAGGTTTAATTCTAAATTCTACAGAGCAACCGTATAAGCATTTCTAATTCCTTCTTCTTTGAGAATTTCAGTTAATATTGCTTCTGGCAATGGGTCATCAACACTTAATACCATCACCGCATCACCCCGAACAATTTTACGACCCACCTGCATACTGGCAATATTGACATTAAAACTACCTAGAAGTGAACCTATTTTACCAATAATTCCAGGCAAATCTCGGTGGAGAGTCAATAACATATATGGACTAGGAGGGACATTAATGGGGAAACCATCAATATTAGTAATCCGAATCTCATCTCCTCCGAGTAAAGCACCACGAACAATATGGTCTCCTAGAGAACCCTTTGCTTCCAACTGCAACGAACCAGTATAATCCCGTATCGAATCATCTTTAGTTTCAACTACTCGAATACCTCTTTCCTTAGCTTCAATAGAAGCGTTAACATAATTGACGCGCTCTCGCAAAGCTTGGGAAAGTAAACCCTTCAAGGCCGCTATTACTACAGGTTTACTATCCACAGTGGCCAAATCTCCTTCAAGACGAACATTGAGAAAATCAATACGTCCACCTGCTAACTGACTGACCAAATTACCAAGAGTTTCGGCCAATAACAAATAGGGCTTAAGTTTTTTCAATGTATCAGGATACATACCAGGAATATTCACTGCCGATCTAGCAGGCAACCCTAACAATACATCTCGAATTTGTTCAGCCACATCTATTGCCACATTCACTTGAGCTTCAGCAGTAGAAGCACCCAAGTGAGGAGTCAAGACAATTTTTTGCCCCAACTCTCGTAGTGGAGACTCAGCTTCTAGAGGTTCATTTTCATAAACATCTAAAGCAGCTCCAGCAATTTTTCCTTCTTTTAAAGCTTCAGCTAAAGCAACTTCATCAATAATTCCACCTCTAGCACAATTAATAATCCGAGCTGTAGGCTTCATTTTGGCCAAAGTTTCAGCATTAATAGAATGATAAGTTTCGTCAGTTTTGGGTATGTGGAGAGTAATATAATCAGACTCTTGGACTAATAGTTCCATATCTACCAAAGTACAACCCAACTGTTCGGCCCTTTCTGCAGAAATAAATGGATCGTAGGCCAAAATTTTCATACCCATAGCTTTCGCCACCTTAGCTACATGGGAGCCAATTTTACCCAAACCAACAACACCGAGAGTTTTTTTGTAGACCTCTACCCCCATAAACTTTTTACGGTCCCATTTACCATCGATAATTGATTGGTTAGCCTCTGCAACGTGGCGCGACATAGACATCATCATGGCCAGGGCGTGTTCTGCTGCTGCAATGGTATTTCCTTCTGGTGAGTTAACTACCACAATACCTTTACGAGTTGCTTCTGGTATATCTACATTATCTACCCCTACTCCAGCGCGACCAATAATTTTTAGTTGTGTTGCAGCTTCTATGATTTCTTTAGTAACTTTAGTACCAGAGCGAATCATTAGAGCATCATATTCTGGTATGATTTTTGCCAATTCTTCTGCAGGCAAACCTGTTTTTACATCTACCTGAGCTACTTGGGAAAGAATATCTATTCCACTTTTATCTATTGAGTCTGATACAAGAACTTTTGGCATAGTAGTTAATTGAATAATTTAGGTTATTTGATTGTTTTTCTGACTGAAACTTTTGCTTCAGCTTGATTTTTTTGTGCCTTAAATAACAACTTTACCCTTTAGAGTACCAGCATGGGCCTATAATTTAATTGATTGTCAGAAAGATTTTAGATTGCTTTTATTAACTTCTATGAATTATCTTGTCGCTGTATTATCAGACCGTATTGAAGCTGAGGCTGCCTATTCTGCTTTGGAAAAAGAGGGTTTGCCCATGAAACAAGTGGCGATATTGGGCCGGGGTTATCAAACTGCCGATGAATATGGCCTGATAGATCCTAATGAACAGGCCCGCAAACAAGCAATGCGGATGGTAATTTGGCTTGTACCTTTTGGTTTTGCTGCTGGTACTACTTTTAGTTTGATTACTGGTTTGAATACTTTTGCTTGGGCAGGGGAATTTGGCAATCATTTTATTGGGGGAATATTGGGTGGTATTTCTGGTGCAATGGGTGGAACTTTTGTTGGTGGTGGAGTGGGTTTGGTTATTGGTGGTGGTGATGCTTTACCTTATCGTAATCGTCTGAAAGCAGGTAAATATTTAGTTGTTGTGAAAGGTTCGGAAGCTTTGACTCGTTTAGCAACTCGGACTTTATATCAGTTTAAACCAGAAAATATTCAAGGATATTCTGCACCGGAAAGTTAGAAGGAAGTGTAAGATGATATCTGGCAAAATGACCGAATTTTGTCATTGCGAGGGGGGATGGGAAAGTAGATATTTTAGTTGATTTAATCATTACCTCCCGTGGCAATCTATTTTCACATAATGTGATATTGCTTCAGCTAACTTCTGGCTTTCTCCTCGGAGTTAACTTGTTAGTATCCGCCTCGCAATGACAATATGAGATTTATAACTTTAACTTCTTTTATGGTTGATAA
>NZ_JBNHEQ010000085.1:0-34200 GCF_050016015.1 Dapis hubbardiae BLCC-M172 | reverse complement strand
TTCTGGGTTTCTCCTGGAGGTTAATTTGTTAGTATTCGCCTCGCAATGACAATATTAGATTTATACTTTAACTGCTTACCTTATTAATAATTATGTTACCAAAAGAAGAACTACTTAAAGGAATCGAAAATCGGGAAACTATTACCCGAATAATAGACTTAGCTGAACAAGCTATTAAAACTTGGGAAATTACTTATAGTGATTTTTTATCTCCACCAGAAATATTTGAGGCAGAAAGAATTTTTCAAAGGTTAACTGAAGTGGAAATAGTTGCATGGGGTGGTTATCCTCAAGCTGAACGAAAAAGGTTGGCGATCGCTCGTTCGGATTTGCCTATTGATACTTCGAGTGTGGAATTAAAGGCTATTAATATTGAGGGGAATTTTCTGTTTGATACTGCTACTCACCGAGACTTTCTTGGTTCGATGTTAGGTACAGGAATTGTTAGAGAAAAAACAGGGGATATTATTGTTTTGGGAGAACGTGGTGCCCAGGCAATTGTTGTTCCTGAATTGGTGGAATTTTTAGAGATGAATTTCCAACAAGTTCGGTCTGTTCCTGTTAAAGTTAAACCTATAGAATTAAGTGATTTAAGAATAAGAGAACCGAAAAAGAAAGAGTTAACAACTGTGGAAGCTTCTATGAGATTAGATGCTGTTGCTTCGGCTGGTTTTGGAATGTCTCGGAGTAAAATGGTGAGTTTAATTGATGGGGGAGATGTAAGAGTTAATTGGAAAGAAATTAGTCAGGCAAGTTATCAAGTTAAGTCGGGAGATTTAATTGCAATTCGAGGCAAAGGGAGGTTAGAAATAGGGGAGGTTGCTATTACGAAAAAGGAACGTTATCGGGTGAATTTGACAAGGTATGTTTAAAATTAGGTGGTGGTGCATAGTAATGGTAGAGAAAGTGTGGGAAGTATGGGAAGTATGGGAAGAAATTAAAAAATATATATATTCACCATTACAATGCAGGAAAATCAAAAATTATTCAACTGTCTAATGTTGTCATTGCGAGGCGATAATAGAATAAATTAACCTTCTGGGAAAAGCAGATTTTCAGCCGAAGCAATCTCATAATTTGACTCGGAAAGATTGGCACGGAGAGTAATCACTGAGTAAACCAATATAATTACTTTCTCAGCCCCCTCGCCGCGGACGTTGAACTAATGTTGTCATTCTACAAGGTGCAAATAAAATCTTTTATCTCAACGTTAGCCCTTGACCCGCGCTATCCTGGAAGGGAGCGACGCAATTGGAAAACCAATCAATTTTGCAATAGTGTGTTATAATTAAGTAAAATTGCTAGGCTAGTAGTGTTAGTCTGTGGAGTAGAGCCACCGTAAGACCAGAAATAGATGAACAGGGCAGGGTTTTGGCTCCACGTCCTATGTTACGCAGATTCCCTGAAATAGGCAGGAGAAAACCGCTAATTCCGGAACCGAGGTTGAGGAATTCCACGTTGTCTGTTGACAGGCTTGAAGCAAATGCGGATTTATGAGGGGCTGCGTGCGGAAGTAAATTCCGCACATTTATTCGCCCCGTCCCATTTGCGGTGGATTTCCCACAGAATCCAGGGTGTTTCAACCCCTGGAGATGTCAAACAAACCCTCTATAACCATGTTCTTAACTAAAATTAACCAACTTATACAAAACTAACAAAAAACAATGAAAAAATCTCTAGACAATTCCAAAACTAATAAAAACCAAATCGCAAATGTCCAAGTATCGGCCAACACCCTCAAGGAGCTGTCCATCGAGGAGCTGTCGAGTGTCTGTGCTGGCAGCGCATACGCTCGTTTCTTAGCGAATTATGAATGTAATCGTTGTGACAATTCCGTCCAGCCCGACTCCAACTAGAGCAAATCATAGATTTGCATAGATAGGTGTATTGGATTATCACACTAGGTGGTCAGAATGTAGTACCTCGTCTAGCTTTAAAATGTGGGTAAATTTGAGTCAATGAAGACCTCTCCCCCAACCCCTCTCCTGCAAGGAGAGGGGAGAGGTTTTACCCACAATTTTAGTCTGGACGCGCTGGTAGGTTGGGTTGAGGTAACGAAACCCAACAACAATAGATATTTCCCACTTGTTAGGTGAAAACCATAAGTATCTGTTGGGTGGCGCTGTCGCTTCACCCAAGCTACTGGAGTGTTCCTCCAAAACCACATCTTCATAAAGTATTTTAATCGGAAAAGTTAGCTCTACAGAAGTAAAATTTACCTCATCTTTTTCTCCGTAATTAGTCAGAATGTAGGTTGGGTTGAGGTAACGAAACCCAACAACAATAGATATTTCCCACTTGTTAGGTGAAAACCATAAGTATCTGTTGGGTGGCGCTGTCGCTTCACCCAAGCTACTGGAGTGTTCCTCCAAAACCACATCTTCATAAAGTATTTTAATCGGAAAAGTTAGCTCTACAGAAGTAAAATTTACCTCATCTTTTTCTCCGTAATTATAAAGTTCTCAAATGCCATTTTGATTAAGTCGAAAACATTCAACTATCATCTGTTGTGCATTAATCAAAATATATTTTTTCAAAGTAGAAATACGACGATAATTTTGAAACTTTTTACCGCGTTCAATTGCTTCAGTACCTGGAGACAAAACTTCAGCAATTAAGCAAGGATAATAAATAATTTTACTTGCACCTCTATCTTGTTCCTTGCAAGTAATATCATGTCTGGTTGAATAGTTATAATTAAAGCTTGTAGTAGGGCTTGAGCAATATCTATAATTTAGGGCTAGAGCAATACTACAAACAAAAATTTTTTGTTTCGCTTTCCTAGGTCATGCTAACGCAAACGCGACATGAAACAGGTCAGCAGAACGGAGTTCTATCACTCATTATCCGGACATGATATAACTATTACATCAGGATAATAAAAAGGTCAGACTTGAGAAACTCCAAATTTAGCATCTGCCATTGATATTTCACTTTACCCCACAGGTGATTTTTTAAGACCGTAATTAAATTAACCGCAATGTAATTATGAGGAATAGTTCCCTCAGTTATGGCAAAAACTTTACCGTTCATATATTCATATTTAATCGGTTGTTTTTCCTGCCATTCCAGATATTTTTGAGAGGTAATTAGTTGGTTTTTAGATTGGGCAGTAATTAGGTATATATTCGAGTGAATTCGTAATTAATTTATTACTAAAAAAACATGATTTAAACCTAGTTATTTCCTGATAAATCATATTCTCTTAAATGCTGACAATAATAAAAAAGTATTGAAACTTTGTAGGTTGGGTTGACAAAGGAAACCCAACAATATGTTATATCTGTTGAGTTGTACCTTAAGGCAATCTACTGGACTGAGATAGCTAAAAAGTTTATTGTTTTAGGGTGCATTAGAGGGTGAAAATTTCAGCTATCAGAATTGTTTGAAAATCCGTCATAACAAACCATTTCACCGTTTTATATGTATTGCTCCACTGATTATCCGAGTATAATATAAATAATAAATATAGAGGTAAAAATATGCCACGTTTATATGACGGAGCCTATAAAATATTAAAGGTAGAAGTTGACAAATGTGCTAAAGAAGATTTGGTTGGGGAAGTGGGAAAAAGTATAGTAATGAAAAGATTGGATAAGTTAACTTTCCAATCAGGAGAACCACTAAAAGAAGAAGAGTTAAGTTATTTGGTAAAAGACCAATTTCCTAATTTTAGTGAGACAGTTATTGAGAAAGCAGCTAAAGCAAATAAACCATCTGGAATTTTGAGTAAAATTGCTTGGATACCTGCTGCATTAGTGGGAATGGTAGGGATAGTTTGGGTGGCAAATTTACCCTATCCAATGATTCGTAAACCTGTGTCTAGAATAGCACCGATAATTTTACTACCTAGTTATATAAATATGGATTATAACTATCGAGAGGCGATCGCTAATGTTGAACAAGCAGACCAATTAATTAATAAAGCAACTTCTAGTGCAGATATTAATTTTGGTGCTGAAAAAGTTGTTTTGGCGCAAAAACATCTGGATGAATTGCCAGTTTGGTTTTTAGGTTATTATCCTCAAAGATATTGTACCCTTTTTAGTTGTTCTTGGAAATTTACATTAGATGAATTTGAAACAGCGAGAAAACAGGTAGGACGAATGGAGGCGAAGATATTTCAAGAAAAAAATGCTCAAACATTATTAACGGACGCGGAACAAACAATTGCCACAGCTAAACAACAATATCTGGAAGCTGCAACTTCAACAGAAAAAAATGAAGCGATCGCTAACTGGCAAATGGGAATAGATAAGTTAGCACAAATTCCACCTACTACTGTTGCTGCAAAAATGGCAAAACCACAATTAGCATCAACTAAGCGAGATTTTCAAACAGAGGTGGGTTTAGCTAATGGTAGTAAACGCAGTGATGTAATAATTGAAGCAGCGAGACAATTTGTTTTACAAGCAGGAAAAATTTCTGAAAATGAACCCTATCCAGAACAAAAATTGCAACTAGCAGTCAATTTATGGGAACAAGCAATTAGCCAATTACAGAAAATTTCTGTAGATAACCCAAGTTATGTAGCAGCACAAACTAAATTGGCAGAATATCAGGTAAAACTAACCGAAGCTAAAATGCGTTTACAAGCAGAAAAGGAGTCAGGAACAGCTTTTAAGCGAGGTAAAGATTTAATTGCAGATTGGCAAAAATATGTTGTTGATAATTCCGATCGAGGTTTACTTGCTAGTAAGTTACAGGAAATTATTAATCAGTTAGAGAATGTTCAACCAGGAACGACTTATTATGAAGAAGCTCAAGAATTATTGAAATTTGCTAAGAATAAACAGAATAGTTTGTAAGTTGGAATGGCAAATAGGGATTTTGTTGCGGATGCACGGATGAAGTTTTTTGCTGTATTAGGTAGGGGATATTTGGAAATCGTCTACCTATTTTTTTTGATATTACAGCGCTTTTCAGTTGAGTAGACCACTAAATTCATTGTTAGGACTCAGGAGTTAGGAGTCAGGAGGTAGGGACGTTGCATGCAACGTCCCTACGGAATTAGGAGTTAGTATCATTGTGGTTTATTCATATGAAAACCGCTATAAGTATTGTCAGGTTGGGTTGAGGAAAATTCAAGTTTTTTTTGGAGGAAATCAAACCCTTTGGGAAATTAAACAGTTGAAACTTTGAATTAAGTGCATAGTTTTTCTGTTATAATTCAATTCTTGGGCGGGAAGTCTCGCGGTATCCCAAACGGTCAGTTTAGTATAACGGTTTAATTATGACAGAAACAATACAAGCAGAAAAGGTTACGCTTTATGATTTGATAGATAAATTTAATTTAAAATTGAGTGAAAATTCTGCTTTTTTTAGGGAATGGCAAGATAATTTACCAGAAATTAATGAAGGGGAAAAACAACAATTACATCGGGTTAAAGAGAATTATTTTAATTTAGCAATGCGACCAATGGTAGAAGATATGGTTAAAATGGTGGTGGTATCCCCTTTGTTAGATTTAGCGGGGTTTTATCTACCTCCTTTTTATACCACTGCAGAGAGTTCTATACAGATTGAAGAGAGAGATAAAGAGTTAATTATTCGGGGTAGAATTGATGTTTTGGTGTTACAAGATGGCTTCTGGGTTTTGGTTATTGAGTCTAAGCGATCGGGGTTTTCTTTGGAGGTGGGTATTCCTCAATGTTTAGCTTATATGTTGGGAAGTTCTCACACAGATAAGTCTTTGTTTGGACTGGTGACTAATGGCAGTAATTTTATATTTTTAAAATTGTTAAAGGGGGAACAGTTTGAGTATGCTTTGTCTGATGAGTTTAGCTTAAGACGAGGGGATGATTTAGTGACAGTTTTGGCTATTTTAAAGGGGTTGAAAAGGGGGATTTTGAGTTGATTATGATTTAGCTTCCTAATAGCTGAATGCTTACAGCTAACCATAATCATACACAATTCTTAACAGACAATTCCTAAATTAGTACGCTACAAGAGAAATTAATGTATGACAAAACTAATTAATTTCTTGAGGAGCATACAAACTTATGTCTACAAATACACCAACTATCGCAGGATTATACGTTTTATCCTCAGAGGAAAAACTAACTTTTCCTCTGAAACACACTGAAGTTAAAGCCAAAATAGCAGGCAACCTATCCCGCGTGGAAGTAACTCAAAAATTTGAGAATCCATTTACCGAACCCCTAGAAGCAACTTACGTTTTCCCACTACCAGACGAAGCTGCTGTTGATGAAATGGAAATAAAAATTGGCGATCGCCTGATTAAAGGCAATATTAAAAAACGGGAAGAGGCAAAACAAATTTATCAAAAAGCTAAACGAGAGGGTCGTACTGCTGGATTACTCGAACAACAGCGGGATAATATTTTCACCCAATCTCTGGCTAATATTAAGTCAGGGGAGCAAATAGATGTGATTATTCGCTATACAGACTCCCTCAAATTTGAAGGTGGCGACTATGAATTTGTGTTTCCGATGGTAGTCGGACCTCGTTATATTCCCGGAACCCCTATAGATGGCAGTGGTGATACAGACGAAGTTCCTGATGCTAGTAAAATTACTCCACCAATAGTTCCTGCGGCGACTCGTTCGGGACATGATATTGGTGTCACAGTAGAAATAGATAGCGGGATGCCAATTTTTCAGGTTAGTTCCACATCTCATCAAATTCAGAAATCTGAACACGGAGAAATTGTCACAGTCAAATTAGCGAACGAAGATACTATCCCCAATAAAGACCTTATCCTCCGCTATCAAGTTGCTGGCAAAAATACCCAAGCAACAGTATTAACTCAAGCAGATAAACGAGGCGGACATTTTGCTCTTTATCTAATTCCAGCATTACAGTATCGCACCGATGAAATTGTACCCAAAGATGTTGTTTTCCTCATGGATACTTCCGGTTCGCAAAGTGGAGAACCCCTGCTCAAATCTCAATAATTAATGCGCCGTTTTATTCACGGACTTAACCCCAACGATACTTTCACAATTATCGACTTTTCAGATACTGCCACAAAACTATCAGAGAAACCTTTGTCAAATACACCTAAAAATATTGCCACTGCAATTAATTATATTAATCAATTAGATGCAAATGGTGGTACTCGAATGCTCAATGGTATTCAGAAAGTTTTGAATTTTCCATCCCCATCTGCGGGAAGACTGCGGAGTATTGTCATGTTAACTGATGGATATATCGGTAATGAAAAAGCAATATTGGCGGAATTGCAAGAAAAACTTAAACCAGGCAACCGACTTTATAGTTTTGGTGTCGGTAGTTCCGTAAACCGCTATTTGATTAACCGTTTAGCAGAAATTGGGCGGGGTATTGCGAGAGTGGTACGACAGGATGAACCGACTGAGGAAGTAGCAGAGAAGTTTTTCCAGCAAATTAATAATCCTGTATTGACTCAAATTGAGATTAACTGGAATGGTAAGGGTGAAGCGCCAGAAATTTATCCAGTGGCAATACCAGATTTATTTGCCGAACAACCTTTGGTTTTATTTGGTCGGAAACAGGATGCTGTAGCGGGTGAGTTACAAGTTAATGGTATTGGTGCGGGTGGAGAAATTTATCAGCAGAGTTTTCCAATTAATTTTGCTGAGTCTGGGAATGTGGCAGTTGCTCAACTTTGGGGAAGGCAAAAAATTAAGCATTTGACGAATCAGATGTTTGATTATGAGAAAAAGTCGATGGTAGATAAAGTGACGGAGACTGCTTTGAGTTATCAATTGTTGTCTGAATATACGGCGTTTGTGGCAGTTAGTGAAGAGGTGCGAGTTGAACCTGGTAGTAAGAGTATTTCGATGGAAGTTCCTGTGGAAATGCCAGAGGGAGTAAGTTATGAGGGAATTTTTGGTGCAGCAGTTGCACAACCTATGGCAGCAGGTTTTTCGGGTCGTGGGGTGATGCCAGAAAATGCGCTAAGTGGTAGGAGTATGAAGATGAGTGCGCCAATAAGTAGTAGTAGTTCAAGGGGTGTGTCTTCTGTGAATTATTCCTATCAGAGAAAAGCTGAGAAGCATCATATCCTTAGCTTGCATTCGGGTTTTTTTGACAATGCAGAACTGGAGGATGCAGAGGATGAGTTGGCACTAGAGGATATAGCACAAAGCATATCAAGCATATCTGAAGACGATTTCGGTTTTAAAAGTGCCGAACTCAAGGATGTAGCGGAACTCAAGGATGCAGAGGATGAGTTGGCACTAGAGGATATAGCACAAAGCATATCTGAAGTCGATTTATTTTTTGAAAATGCAGAACTGAAGGATGCATGGGATGAGTTGGTAGTAGAGGATATAGCACAAAGCATCTCTGCTGCGGAGGAATCTCCTATTATTAAGGCTGTTAACGTCATTTTAATTAAAGCACTGACTGAGGGAGTATCTGATATTCACGTAGAACCTCAAAAAGAATTTGTCAGAATTCGGATGGGTAAAGATGGGGTTTTAAGGAACTATTATCGGTTGCCCAAAAAATTAACTCCTGCTATTACTTCCCGCTTCAAAATTATTGCTCATCTAGACATCGCAGAAAAACAACAGGCTCAAAGTGGTCGTATGCGTAAGGTCTTTAAAGGACGTACTATCCACTTCCAAGTAAATAGTTTCCCTGGTAGTTATGGCGAAAAGATTGTTTTGCGGATTGAAGATGCTGAAGATGAGGATATAGCAGAAAGCATCTCTGCTGCGAAAGATGCTCGTATTACTAAGACTGTTAAAGTCATTTTAGTTAAAGCACTGACTGAGGGAGTATCTGATATTCATGTAGAACCTCAAAAAGAATTTATCAGAATTCGGATGGGTAAAGATGGGGTTTTAAGGAACTATTATCGGTTGCCCAAAAAATTAACTCCTGCTATTACTTCCCGCTTCAAAATTATTGCTCATCTAGACATCGCAGAAAAACAACAGGCTCAAAGTGGTCGTATGCGTAAGGTCTTTAAAGGACGTACTATCCACTTCCAAGTAAATAGTTTCCCTGGTAGTTATGGCGAAAAGATTGTTTTGCAGATTTTAGATAGTTCTAGTATAGATACTGATACTCCATTGCAACTTATCCAAACTATCGGATTAGATGCAGCAGGGCAAAAAAATCTGCAACAGTATCTACAAAATGTGAATATACCATCAAATATTAATTGTGAAATAGTTTTGGAATTGCAAGTGAAAGGTAAGCGCATACTCCGAGTAATTTTGGATGATAAAACTTCTACATTGAAGGATAAAAAAGTATTAGCAGAAATTAAGCGATCGCTGCTTAAATGGCGTGTTCCTTCTGGTGCAGCAAACAAGATTTTAATTACAATAAAAGTTAGTTCGTAATAGTCAAGGATTATAGTTTTGTAGAATAAGCATCTTGCCTATTCGTTGTAGGGACGTTCCATGGAACGTCCCTACTTCTAATTTGCCGCGTCTCCTAACTACTCCCTACTCCCTACTCCCTACTCCCTAGAACAACAATATTCAATCCGAACTTGTTTGATCGTCTTTTCACCCGCTTCAGATAAGAATAAATTGCGCCGAACTTCTTGTAATCCTAACTCAATAAACTCAGCAAGTTCTTTCTCCGATAAAGGCCAAGGAGGGCCATCAGGTACAGAATCATTGTCCCGTATGCGAGTAATGACCAAAAGTGTACCTCTATTTGCTACTAAAGGAGCAATACAGTTAATAACTTGCGATCGCATCTCTACTGGCAAAGCTTGAATAGTTCGCGACTCTATTACTAAATCAAATTTACGATGCCATTCAGAATTTAAGGCCAACAGATCGGCAACCACATAGTTTACTGAAGAATTAGGAAATCTTTCCTGACACCAGGCGATCGCCTTTGTAGAAATATCAAAAGCTGTCACTTGAAAACCCAACTTTGCTAGACCTTCTGCATCATCACCCAAGCCACACCCAATAACTAAAGCAGTACGTCCTTCTCCTTGTGGTTGAGAAATATCTAACCACTCTTGTAGATAGGGATGTGTCGTTAAACGCGCCCAAGGTATTTGTCCAGCATCACCTTCCGCTTCAGAGTATAAAATATCAAACCATGCAGTGGGGTCTGCTTTTTGTGATTCAGTTGCCAACTTCTTGACTTTTTGTTGAATAGCTTCTGGTTGTTGTTCAAACATTATGTTTTATGTTCTAATTTTTCAGTCTTAATTTTATCTCAGTGAAGTAAAAAATATAGTTTCCTTTTGGTAGTGAAGTGAGACATTTCCAATAAGAATAACTAAAATATGTGTAGGGGTTTGGTCTCCAAACCCATTCAACCGGACATAATATTACTTACCCCACACTTTGCGCTCTGCACAACCTGATCGTTTTAGGCGTAAGAATTTCACTTCTGACTTTTGACTTTTGACTTTTAACTTCAGCTAGCGATCGACATCACAAAAATCCACCTATTTACTTCACTCTACTTTAGTTATCATTCTCACCTAATCAAGACTTTATGAGTCACTCCAACAGCTCGAAACAAAAGAGAAAATAAAAATATAGAGTTCAAGGTTTGTCCTATGCTTCAAGTTAACTTACTCCCTGGCGCAGTCAATGAAATTATGGCTTCTGTAGCTGAAAGTTCTTGTCTTACCAAATCAGATTGTTATGGCCTCATGGCTTCTATACTAGATGAATCAACCACAGAAGAAGAGCGTCGTTCTGTGGACAGGTTGTTACGTTCTGTAGTCCGAGGAAAGGTACAAGTGGTACCTCAAAAGTAATAATATTAAGCTCATTTTAGATAATATTTTAATGTAAATAATCGGTCTTCATCTTTTAATAAAAATAAGCCAATCATCGCTGCAAGTGTAGGTACAGCAGCCCAAAATAATTGGTTTCCTGGTGCATAAGGATTTAATGATTGTTTGTAGGTAGAAAGTACAGAAATTAGGTGCATTCCCAACATAGCTCCATAAGAAAAAGTTTTAAATAATCCCATTAAAAAAATTATAATAATTAAGGTTTGAATAATTCATATTCCTATTGCTAGAGAATTGGAAATAGTTAAAAAATAAAACTTCTGAAATATTCTTTGAGCTGCTGTAGGAGAAATAATTTTTTCAATTGATCAAACTAGAAAGAATACAGCAGTGTTAATTCTAATTAAGGCCAAACTAATTTGTAATTTTTGTTGATCTGTCATAGTTGTTTAATAATTTTAGGAGTTAGGCAATTTTTATAAGTTTTAATTTCCCTCCAAGTCTACCTTGTCTGACCCTAATGATTGCCAAAAACCTATCTTTGTAGAGAGCGATCGCATACTCAAAATTAGCGATCGCTTTCTTCTTATACCCATATTCAATAATTGTCAACCTTTTCTGTCCCTAATTCACACAAATTAACTAAAAAATTAAGAATACTTAAATAAAACAAAATTTTATTGCTTTACTGGCAAACTATTACTGAAGTCACAAGTCAAAAGTCAAAAGTCAGAAGTTAAATTCATAGCACGGACTAAATTTGACGGGCAAAAGACACCAAAACCTGAGACAATCAAACTAACAAATTCATAATTGTTAACAACAAAACGGAGAAGATTATATGAAATTAGCCTACTGGATGTATGCAGGTCCCGCTCACATTGGCACATTGCGCGTTGCCAGTTCTTTCAAAAACGTTCATGCTATTATGCACGCTCCCCTTGGTGACGACTACTTCAATGTCATGCGCTCCATGTTAGAAAGAGAAAGAAATTATACACCTGTAACTGCCAGTGTAGTTGATCGTAATGTATTGGCACGGGGTTCCCAAGAAAAGGTAGTAGATAACATTGTTCGTAAAGACAAGGAAGAAACTCCAGATTTAATTGTTCTGACTCCCACCTGCACTTCCAGCATTTTGCAAGAAGACTTAGAAAATTTTGTGGAACGCGCTCAGATAGATGCAAAAGGTGATGTAATGTTGGCTGATGTTAACCATTATCGTGTCAATGAATTACAAGCAGCAGATCGGACTTTGGAGCAAATTGTTAAATATTATATTGAGAAGGCGAAAAAGAAAGGAGAACTTCCAGAAGGAAAAACTGAGAAACCTTCTGTAAATATCATCGGCGTTTCTACCCTTGGTTTCCACAACCAACATGACTGCACCGAATTAAAACGGTTGATGACAGACTTAGGTATTGAAGTTAACGAAGTCATTCCCGAAGGTGCGTCAGTTCACAATTTAAAAAATTTACCTCGTGCTTGGTTTAACCTTGTACCTTATCGGGAACTAGGGGTAATGGCAGCTCAATATTTAGAGTCAGAATTTGGCACCCCTTATATTGATATTACGCCAATGGGTGTGGTGGAAACTGCTCGTTGTATTCGGAAAATTCAGCAGGTGGTTAATGCTCAAGGTGCTAATGTTGACTATGAGGAATTTATTGATAATCAAACTTTGCACGTTTCTCAAGCAGCTTGGTTTTCTCGTTCCATTGACTGTCAAAATTTAACAGGTAAAAAAGTGGTGGTGTTTGGGGATAATACTCATGCTGCTGCTATGACAAAAATTTTGGCGCGGGAAATGGGTATTCATGTAGTTTGGGCGGGTACTTATTGTAAGTATGATGCTGACTGGTTTCGGCAAGAGGTGAGTGAATATTGTGATGAGGTTTTAATTAGTGAGGATAATGGAGAAATTGGGGATGCCATAGCTCGTGTGGAACCTGCTGCAATTTTTGGTACGCAAATGGAGCGTCACGTTGGTAAGCGGTTGAATATTCCTTGTGGTGTTATTGCTGCACCTATTCATATTCAGAATTTCCCTATTGGTTATAAACCGTTTATGGGTTATGAAGGAACTAATCAAATAGCAGATTTGGTTTATAATTCCTTTACTTTGGGAATGGAAGATCATCTCTTAGAAATATTTGGCGGACACGATACGAAAGAGGTTATTACTAAGGGTATTTCTGCTGATTCTGATTTGAATTGGACGAAAGAAGCAAAGGCAGAATTGAATAAAGTGCCTGGTTTTGTCCGGGGTAAGGTGAAGCGAAATACAGAAAAGTTTGCGAGAGAACGTGGTATTGGTGAGATTTCTTTGGAAGTTATGTATGCTGCAAAAGAAGCTGTTGGTGCTTAGTTGAAGTCAGAAGTTAGAAGTCAGAAGTCAGAAGTTAAATTTTGGCGATGACTAAGTTTGAGAATTTTCTAATAATAATGGCGACTGCTATAATTTTTGTTAGTTTTAGGGTGGGTTTTCCCCACCTTTTTTTATGGGAATTTTTGATAATAATTTTATATCATGGAATTTGGTTTGACGTAATACAGTCTGATTTCTAGAGAAACTAAAATTTTTTAATATAGATAAGATTATGATCGCTCAACTGCAAGATATTATCCCTGCACTAACTGGCTTTTTTTTAGGATTAATAGTTTTAGTGTATTTTGTGTTTAAGAAAAATTTGTTAGGTATGGTAATTTCTAGTATCTCTTGTATATTATTAATGTTTATTTTTAAAATCATATCAGTAAATCTTGATAAGCTAAACAGCTTTTTTGAAACATATAAGAATATATTAAATTTTCCATTTGAAATCATATCAATAAATTTTGATGAAATAAATAGCTTTTTTGAAGCAATTAAGAATATATTAAATTCTCAATTAGGAACTGTTTTAGTAACGACAGCAAGTATATTTCTAGGTAATACTTTGATTAGGTATTTCACTGATAGAAAAGAAAAAAGGGAATTTGCCATACTATTTATGAGTGCTATAGGGTCCCATATCAATGTTTTTTCCAAAATTAATTTGAGCATTGTAGGAATAAAAAACCGCATATTCATAGAGGGTAGAGAATATATTGAAATTTATACAGAAGGTAGAGAATATATTGAAATTTCTAAATCAAATTTAATTGAGGATAAACGCTATGATATTGCTTTTAACAAAATAGGTATCTTCAATGAAAGTGAAATTGATTTAGTATCATTTTACAATATACATCTAAAAGAATCTCTATTTTTGATAAATATTTTCTGTAATGTGACAAAAATAGAATATCCCAACTTAACGCAGTCTTTTACTAATATTCAAATAGTTATACCTATTACAAAAATTTTAGGATACTTATGTATCTATCACTTATCTTTAAAGTATTCACAACAATCTTCTGCTGAATATAGAGAAGATTTATTAAAAGAATGTAATGGCATATTAATAACGCTTTTCAATTCTGATTTATTTCCTAAATATGAATTTGATGGTATTATATTTCCTAATTTAAAAATAACATTTAATATTTTACAGAGAATCACCTCTGATACTTTAATTGAGACATTAAATTACATAAGAGAAAGGTTCAGAAAAATTGACAAAGCTAAAGATACTTATAACCGAAAACCAATTTACCTATTTAGAATCTTGATTAACACATATATTAGTTTAACTGCAATACTAAAAAATCGCGATCGGCAAACTAGCATTAATATTATCTCAAGTCAAGAAACTTTTACAAACTTGACATGGCAAATACCTGATACTACTTTCGTTACTCATGCGAAAAAAATGTTAAAAAGCTATATCAAAGAAAAACTGAAGAAGAAGCTAGAAGAAATTCACGAAATAAAATACTTATTCTTAGGTAATAAGTTCCAACAAAATATCTTAGAGAAAGATATTGATGGATTAGAGGAACATTTAGATGAAGATATTGATAAATTCATTGGAGACTGCGAATGTGAATCATACATTATTTCACCTTGGGGAACAGATATTGATTCCCTGAAAATCAAATTTAGTCAGATTTGAAATATAATTGAAAAATCATGACAAGTATAAATAAAAAAAACATATATTTAAGAAGTTAACTTTATTTTAGTGAAAGGAATTAAAAAAGGAAAAATTATTGAGTTATTATTTGTGAATTTGTCAATTTACCAAACCTTTTAGATTCAAATAAGTAAGCATTAAGCTATTAACTGTTTATAGTCAAAAACAGGTAGCAAAGAGTGAAAATAGACAGCATTTTCTCTGAACTATTTATCACATTTATAGAGGTTTTTTTTGAATTAATTGGTGTTGACAAAGCAGAAGCTAAGAATTATCAGTTTACTTCCCGTGAAGTCAAACAATTAGCATTTCGTATGGATGGATTATTTATTAATGGATAATGGATAATGGATAATTACCTATGGTTCAGCTAGAGGTGCTGATAACTAATAACTGGTAACTAATAACTGGTAACTAATAACTGGTAACTAATGACTGATAACTGATAACTGATAACTGATAACTGAATAGACCTACTCATCCTTGGAGGGTAGTAGTTATCTATCCAACTCGTAGTATTGAGAGAGAAGAAGCTCATAAATTTGGAGATATTTTGACTTTAGAAAGAATCGAACGAATTTATTTAGATGAGTTAGAATCAGATTCATTAGGAGTAGGAATTGTTAAACTGGTTCTACTACCAGAAGAAACCGCAGTCGATCTGGCTAAGTCGTTAGTTGAAAAATCTAAAGTTCAATTAACAGATGCAGTCAAACAAAAGAATATTATCGAATTATTAGAGACGATAATAGTTTATAAATTACCAGAAAAAAGTCGGGAGGAAATTGCAGCAATGTTTAGTTTAGGTGATTTGAAACAAACCAGATTTTATCGAGATGCTTTTGCTGATGGTGAACAACAAACCAAAGAAGAAGCAGTTACTAGAATGCTCAAATTAGGATTGACTTTAGAGGTAATTGCTGAGTCTTTAGATTTACCTTTGTCTGTTGTTCAAACAATAGCTAATTCGGCTAACAATAATTAGATAACTGATGACTAAGTTTAATAATTAGTAGTAATAGCGACTGCTATAATTGTTGTTAATTTGAGGCTGGGTTTTCCCACCTTTTTTTATAGGAATTTTTGATAATAATTTTATATTATGGAATTTAGTTTGACGTAATACAGTACGATTAAAGAAAATATCTTAGAGAAAGATATTGATGGATTAGATGAAAATTTAGATGAAGATATTGATAAATTCATTACATAAAACTGCGAATATGAATCATACATTATTTCACCTTGGGGAACAGATATTGATTCCCTGAAAATGAAATTTAGTCAGATTTGAAATAGATTGAGAAATCATGGAAAGTATCAAAATAAAAACACATACTAGACATAATATTAAACGGACTTGATATAACAAAAATTAATAATTATAATAACAATTGAATTAAATAAACCTGACCCCATCCTTGCTCTCACAAAAGAAAACCACCAAACAAGATATAAATCTTATCTGGTGGCTGCACAATAAGGAGTAACTATGGAAAGGAAACCTTTAGTCTAATTTCTTAGCGTCTATTGTAATCGGTAACTTTTCTGGTTGGTCTTTAGGAATAGATAATTCCCAACCATTTGTTAAAGTTAAAATTTTATTATCTCCCTCAATTTTTTGTGAGACAACTTCTTCTTCTAAATCTTTTTTAGCAACATAAACTTCTAAGTTTCCTGCTGGATTATTCCGTAACATTACTTTCATTAATAATTTTCCTCCACAATTTCAATTTCATTTTTACGACAACCGATAATCATTCCTTTTTTGATGAAATGCACGGAATAAATATAAAATTTTTGTAAGAAGGTACCGATGCCGCAGATGTAACCGACTTCTCCTCCCTCTAAAAGAACATCACCTCGATTTTTTCCAGGGAAAGTACCATCATTACGAATGATTTTGCAAACCCTGACTTTTTGTTCGAGTTCAAATGCAGGGGGTCCGTCTAATTCGATAAGTTCATCTACTTTCATTTAGTTGCCTCGCTAATACTGGATAAGTTTAGTATTTTTTCTACAGTTAAATTATGTTTAATTTAGACAGATATTATCTGTATTACTGGAGAAATAGTCGTAATTTTTTTTACTTCTGAAAGTCATGCTCTACTTTTTAAAGTATTACATATTTATATTTTCAAAAAAGTAGCGATTATAGCTGAGTAAAGAAGTCGTAGTTATTTGTAAATCAATCAAATATTCATGGTGTGTATATCATAAAACTGGACTTATAACGATTGTTAAAACTACACTTAATCAATAGGATAAATCTCAAAGAAATAGAAATTATGAATTATTTTAACTATATTTATAAGTTGTAGATGCTTTCCCTAGCAAATCAATAAATACCAATCAATGAATATAATGAATAAGAGTCATATATTTTTATTTCTTGATTAAACTACTTAAACCAAAATTTAAGTATTTGCCTCTATTAAACACTACATTACTAATCAGGTAACTTTTATTTAGATAAATTTTATAATTTATCTTTTAACTAATTGAGTTGGTCGTAGCATAGACTATTGTTATTGTAAGACTCTAGCCAATCAAAAATTTGCTGTAGTTGGTGTAGAGAAATCATACCAAACTTCCAGAGAATCATTGGTAGAGGACCACAAGAAGCTTCGCTATGTTTCCGTGCTACAGAAATTGCTGCTGCGGAAAGGGCTAATTCTTCCTGCAAAAAATGAATAAATAGAGTAGTTTTGCGATCGCCTTCCATAATTATTATCCTTAAAAAAATTAAACTACAGGTATTAAAATACAGGTAATAGATCTGGAAATTCATCAACTAACAATTAATAATTACCTCTCCCTCAAAGAGAAAGGATTGAATATCAAAGAAAAAAAATTCTTTTTTCCTCATTCAAAGGGGAGGCTTTAAACTTGAATTATTTAATTATTAATTATTAATTATTAATTATTCCGTATCTATTACCAATAAGTATTGTTCATTAAAATTAATGGTTGTATTTAGGAACTTCCATTTTCCAGCATTTGTCTAACCAGTCTACTAACTCTGTCCGAGGAGCAATAAATTGCTTAACAGTGCTTTGGAGCAGAATAGCATCGGTACAACTCTTGACTTCTACTAATAACTCACCATTGTCAGTACACCAACTCTTAATCATTAGCTCTTTTAAGCGATGGTGAACAAACCAACGGTCTATTTGAGAAAGATTCACAATTTTAGTCAAATCTTCGGGATGAGGGTGAGAATTATGATTACTAAACATTGTTGCTTTTCCTTGTATCGCTCATAAGAGTTTGCAATTGTTGTTCTAGTTGCTCAATTCTGTCAACTAAAGCACGAGTTACGGCAGCTTCGGTATCTGGTAATTTTCCATGTTCGAGAACTCCAGTCCTTTCACCAGATTTCGATACGACTCTACCAGGTATACCGACAACGGTGCAGTCAGAAGGGACATGACGCAATACAATTGAACCAGCACCGATGCGAACATTATCACCAATATTGATATTCCCTAGTACCTTTGCACCAGCTCCAACTACAACATTTTTGCCAATAGTGGGATGGCGTTTACCAATTTCTTTTCCTGTTCCACCAAGAGTGACACCCTGATAAATTAATGAGTAGTCTCCAATAATTGCTGTTTCACCAATAACTACTCCCATACCATGATCGATAAATACTCCTTGTCCAATTTCTGCCCCTGGGTGAATTTCTATTCCTGTGAAAAAGCGGCCAAAATGGGAAATTAAACGTGGAATTAAAGGCACTCTCTGACGGTACAATTTATGAGCAAGACGGTGTAGTAATAAAGCGTGCAAGCCAGGGTAGCAAAATAAGACTTCCATCCAGTTGCGTGCTGCTGGGTCTCGCTCGAAAATTACTTGAAAATCTGTTAATATTGTATTTAGTTCAGGAAAGGTAAAATATTTATACCAAAACCTATGACGACGAGATGAAGAAAGCTCTCTATTGGATTCTAATATCAGATTTTCTTGAGAAGTTTCAGTATCAGCCTTTGGTTTGACTTGAGACCTCAAGTTACCTTGGCCTTTTCTCAAGGTAGAATTGTTAGTTGTGTTAGGTAAGGTGCAGGAATTGGCAATCATTTCAGTTATCAGTTATCAGTTATCAGTACCTCCAGTAATAGGGAGGTTTGAGACCTTATTTCTTGGTCATGGGTCAAAATAAAGGCTTCTGTCTTTGAAAAAGACGTTTGCTTTTCAATGTTTATATCAAGTGCCTTGCAAACTACTGATAAATATTTGTTGCTCAGTGTTTATTAGATTTATTATGTTTGTACTCAAAATATTGAAGCTATGACCAGATCCTTATTAGAGATATGTTTAAAATATCTTTTGGGCTATAGGTACTAGTATTTTTTGTAGCGTGTACGAGTATTTACTGAACAATGTACTAGCATTTTTGTACTCAAGCCTAATACTTGTATTTCAGCAGGTTTGAGGTTTTTAAGTAGGGTTTTGTCTGAAATTTAAATTTGTACTCAACTTTAAGTTTAACTCATAACTATACGGAAAATATTAAAAAAAACGTTAAAAATTATCTACTTAATTCTGAAAAAACTGCTAAGTTAATTACAGAAGCCGAAAACTTACACTTAAATTTTTCTTAGGGACTAGGGAGTAGGGGTAAATATTATATATAATTCATATCTATTCTATTTTTCTGAAATAATCTCTTATTAGGAATAATTATCAAATTTTAAAGAAAAGTTAAAAACAAATCTACCCTACTTGCCAAAAACTGATACATTGTATACAGTAATAAAAGATTGACTTAAATAGTGGGGTGTATAAGTACAGGACTTTAGACAAAGGGGAGACGGGGAGTTGGGAGATTGGAGTTCTGCAAATAGATTTAGATTGTTAATTGAGATTATTCTGAAATAGACCTCTCTGGAAAAGAGGGAGTAGGAATTAGGGAGTAGGGAGTAGGCAGACCAACCCCTAAACCCTCCCAGAAAGAGAATAATTGATGATTTATACGCGATAATTGACTGGATTTTTGATTTTTGAGTACAGGACTTTAGAGAAAGGGGAAGCGGAGAGTTGGGAGATTGGAGTTCTACAAATAGGTTGTTAATTGAAATTATTCTCAAATGTAGTTGGTGCTAATTTTCTGAAATAATCCGAGTTAACCTAGTTACTTATTAGGAATAATTCGCAAAATATAAAGAAAAGTTAAGATAAACCTTACCTACTTGCCAAAAACTGATACATTGTATACAGTAATAAAGGATTAACTTAAATAGGGGGTATATGAGTACAGGAGGATAGAGAAAAAATAAGGGTGAAAAAAATAGCGAAATAAGTAATATATATAGCTTCTAGCATGAGTACATAGGAGCCTGCACCATCACACCGTAAATACTCGTACCCAACTTAAAAAATACCAGTACCTGTACCCCAAGAAAAAATTTTAGATATCCTGATCTAATTGAAATTATTAAATCAGAGAAATCTGAGTACAAAATTAATTATCATAATAAATACTAATCGCGGTTTTTGAATGTAGCAGTCTAAAACCCACTGATATAAAAACTATAACGCCGGACAC
This sequence comes from Dapis hubbardiae BLCC-M172, assembly GCF_050016015.1. Lineage (NCBI taxonomy): Bacteria > Bacillati > Cyanobacteriota > Cyanophyceae > Oscillatoriales > Microcoleaceae > Dapis > Dapis hubbardiae. The sequence continues at coordinate 13,916 of NZ_JBNHEQ010000085.1, read as the reverse complement.
CAATCCACTGATATAACACCGCCAATGTTCAAGTCATGGAGAAAAGAGTGTATCGACGCGAGTAATCCGTCACCCCACGGCGACAGCTAGTAGAATAAGAGTGGAAACTTAGATGTTACAGCCAACAGAAGTATCTTCCCAACCAACAGTAAACAGCTTCGCAAATACGACAGCAACTCCAGAAAAAAAATCTGGTGGATGTGCGTCAAAGGGTTGCGGAAGCACCAAAACAGAGGAACTTGCCCCTAATATTCAAGAGCGCGTTGCTAACCATCCTTGCTATAGTCAAGAAGCGCATCATCACTATGCTAGGATGCACGCTCCAGTTGCACCAGCTTGCAACATTCAATGTAACTATTGTAACCGGAAATACGACTGCGCTAATGAAAGTCGTCCCGGTGTAGTTAGTGAATTGCTAACTCCAGAAGAAGCAGCTCACAAAGCTCTAGTAATTGCTGGAAAAATTCCTCAAATGACCGTTATGGGTATTGCTGGTCCTGGAGACCCATTAGCGAACCCAGAAAAAACATTCCGCACTTTTGAACTTGTAGCTGAGAAAGCTCCAGATATTAAGCTTTGCTTGTCAACCAATGGTCTAGCTTTACCTGAGTATGTAGATCGGATTAAAGCATTAAATATTGACCATGTTACTCTAACAATTAATATGGTTGACCCTGAAATTGGGGTAAAGATTTATCCTTGGGTTCATTACAAGCGGAAGCGCTACAGAGGAATTGAAGGAGTCAAAATTCTGCACCAAAGACAAATGGAATCTTTGGACTTGCTCCAAAAAGCTGATATTCTCTGCAAAGTTAACTCAGTGATGATTCCTGGCATTAATGACCAACACCTAGAAGAAGTAAATAGGGTCGTTCGTTCTAAGGGTGCATTTATCCATAATATTATGCCTCTAATTTCTTCACCAGAACACGGTACTTACTTCGGTTTAAATGGTCAGCGCGGTCCAACTACTGAAGAATTAAAAACATTACAAGATAAGTGTGATGTTGGTGGTATGAAAATGATGCGCCACTGTCGTCAATGCCGTGCAGATGCAGTTGGTCTCTTAGGTGAAGACCGTAGTAAGGAATTCACAAAAGAAGCCATTATGGAGATGACTCCAGAATATGACTTGGAGAAGCGCAAAGAAGTTCATGCTGGCATTGAAGGTTTCCGCAATAAACTAGCAAAAGCTAAGACTGAAACTCAGGTCACTGAAACAGTTGCTCAAGCTGGTCCGCCAATACTACTAGCAGTAGCAAGCAAGGGTAACGGATTAGTTAATCAACACTTTGGTCATGCTAAAGAGTTCATGATCTATGAAGTAGATGGTGTCAAAGCCAGATTTATTGCTCACCGCAAAGTTGACCACTATTGTTTAGGTGGTTATAGTGAAGAAGGAAGTTTGGAGAATATCATCAAGGCAATTTCTGATTGCAAAGCTGTCCTAGTTTCTAAAATTGGTGAGGGTCCAAAAGGAAAGTTACTCGACGCAGGAGTAGACGTAGTAGAGAGCTATGATGTAATTGAAACAGTTGCTTTAGATTTTTACAAGCAATTCATAAAGCTAATAGAACCTGCATAGGTAATGAGTTGTACCATCATTAGCAAATGTGTTTCCTGCTATCATTATGTTTCCCAATGCCTCACTGGTGCTATTAGCTGCAAAGAAGTAGGCTATGCAATTAAGTAAATATTTGCCTGTCAAGCAATAGCATCAGCAGCAGCTAATTATTGGGATGCCTGGTTTGTTACTTATAACAAGTTGGTTTCTAAAATAAATGAAGCCAAGCAAGGAAATTACTGGCTAAAGTGGTTTGAACTCTACTCGAAGTAATATATAGCTAGTACAGCTAGCTGGAAGTTAAAAAACAACAGTCAAAAGTCACAAGCTTTCAACATCAGGCTTCTGACTGTTCCTCTTCTTCTCTACAACCATCACCTCAATTTTTTAGTCAGCTATGGAACAAACCATTTATCTTGATAATAATGCTACCACCAAAGTAGATGAGGCAGTGCTAGAGGATATGCTGCCTTACCTGACTGAGTTTTATGGTAATCCCTCTAGTATGCACACTTTCGGCGGACAAGTTGGTAAAGCTGTCAGAAAGGCGCGATCGCAAGTAGCAGCTTTACTCAACGCCGAAGATACAGAAATTATTTTTACCAGTTCTGGTACTGAGGGTGATAATGCTGCTATTCGAGCTGCTCTGACTGCTCAACCTAATAAACGGCACATTATTACTACTCAAGTAGAACACCCGGCAGTTTTGAATCTGTGTAAACATTTGGAGAAGCAGGGGTATACAGTTACTTATCTGTCAGTAGATAGTCAGGGAATGATAGATTTAACTGAACTGGAAGCTGCTATTACAGGTAATACTGCCCTAGTTTCGGTTATGTACGCCAATAATGAAACAGGCGTGATTTTCCCCATAGAGCAAATTGGGCAAATAGCTAAGGAATATGGTGCGCTGTTCCATGTTGATGCGGTGCAAGCGGTAGGAAAAGTGCCTTTAGATATGAAGAATAGCACTATAGATATGCTAGCTCTATCTGGTCATAAGTTGCATGCTCCTAAAGGTATTGCTGCTTTGTATGTGCGCCGTGGTACTCGCTTCCGTCCGTTATTAATTGGGGGACATCAGGAACGGGGACGCCGTGCTGGGACAGAAAATGTCCCTGGTCTGATTGCTCTGGGTAAAGCTTGTGAATTGGCACAAGAGCATTTGGCGCATATCGACAAGGAACGGGAACTGCGCGATTATTTGGAAAACGGTATTCTGGCTGCTATTCCTGATTGTGTTGTTAATGGTCATCCTATTCAGAGGTTGCCTAATACTACTAATATTGGCTTCAAGTATATTGAGGGAGAAGCGATATTGTTGCATTTGAACCATTATGGTATCTGTGCTTCTTCTGGTTCTGCTTGTACTTCTGGATCTCTGGAACCTTCCCACGTTTTGCGGGCAATGGGGCTGCCGTATACAGTTTTACATGGCTCGATTCGTTTTTCTCTATCACGTTATACAACTCGTCGAGAAGTAGAGGAAGTTTTGGCAGTGATGCCGACCATAGCAGAACGTTTGCGTGCTTTATCTCCTTTTAAGAATGACCAAGCTGAGTGGCTGCAAGAGCGTCAGCAGGCAACTGCGTCATCCTCAAATTTATAATACTTTAAGGATTGCTACATCTTTGTTTACGCTAAATTTTGTAGCGAAAGTAACAGAAAAGCGAAGTTGATTAAGCAACAATAATTGTAGAGATTAAAGAGGGGTATACATCACGCTATAAACTCACAAAATTGTAGCAAAGTCAACAAAAAAAATGTTTCCTAACCTGGAAGATAAAAATATAACTTCTAGGAGTAGTAAATAATTTTTACGCCAATTACTTGAAGTTATGAAATTTGAAAAAAAAGGTAAAAAGGGGTTGCTTGATTTGAAAAAATGTGCAATACTAATAATATCAAGTTTAACCCACCTCTTCAAATTAATAAGTTATTGCTCTACTAACTGGGTATTAACCTTCAAGAAAAAAACAGGATTTTTCATCAGTAAAAACTAGGGTGTTCTAAACAATAAGGACTATGTGGGAATATACTGAAAAGGTAATGGACTTGTTCTACAACCCCCAAAATCAAGGAACTATTACAGACGAAAAAGAGGGGGAAAAAGTAGTTAGCGGTGAGGTAGGAAGTATAGCGTGTGGAGATGCTTTAAGTCTACACCTCAAAATAAATGAAGCCTCCGGTAAAATATTAGATGCTAAGTTTCAAACCTTTGGTTGTGCTAGTGCAATAGCTTCATCTTCTGCCCTAACGGCAATGCTCAAAGGCAAAACTGTAGACGAAGCCATGAATATTAAAAACCAGGATATCGCCGGATACCTGGGAGGGCTGCCAGAAGAAAAAATGCACTGTTCAGTCATGGGAGAGGAAGCATTAGAAGCAGCAATCTTTAAGTATAAAGGTATTGAAGTAGAAGTTCACGAAGAAGACCACGAAGGCGCATTAGTTTGTAGTTGTTTTGCAATTACGGAAAACAAGATTAAGCGAGTTATCCGGGAAAACAATCTCAAAACAGCGGAAGAAGTAACAAACTATGTGAAGGCTGGTGGTGGTTGTGGTTCTTGTCTGGCAGATATTGACGATCTAATCGCATCGGTTTACGAAGAGCCAGAAGCTACTACACAACACATCCCTACAACTACTAAACCAGCAACAAAACTCACAAACCTACAAAAAATTACATTAATTCAACAAGTATTAGAACAAGAAGTGAGACCAGTTCTCGCGGAAGATGGAGGAGATGTTGAGTTATTCGATATAGATGGCGATCGCGTGCTAGTAACACTTAAAGGTGCCTGTGGTACTTGTAGTAGTGCAATGGCGACCCTCAAAGGAGCGATCGAAGCTACATTGAAAGAACGAGTAAGCGAAAGCATTGTAGTAGAATCGGTATAAAACCTAAATTTATGCTAACTACAGCAACAAACGACAAATAACAACAGGTGCATTGATGACAATTATATATACGCAGGTAATACCTGCTCAAGCTTTAGGGCGAGCGCCTCCGGGCACTCAATGTTGCTGCTAAATACACACTGTTCTTACATGAACAAAATTTATTGAATGTGGTGCTGTAAAGCCAAAAGCCCTAGACAAAAGCAGCTATTAAAAACAAACTCTAAGGAAACCCTTACAGCAACAAAAAAAACTACATTCATTTATTTTTCAAGTCAAATACACTAACAAAACGGAGAAAATCTATCATGCGTCAGATTGCATTTTACGGAAAAGGCGGTATCGGTAAGTCCACTACTTCTCAGAACACTCTAGCTGCAATGGCTAACCGTCACGGTCAGAGAATCATGATCGTAGGTTGTGACCCTAAAGCTGACTCTACTCGTTTAATCTTAAACGCTAAAGCTCAAACTACTGTACTTCACGTTGCTGCAGAGCGCGGTGCAGTTGAAGACGTAGAACTAGACGAAGTATTGAAAGATGGTTTCGCTGGCATCCGTTGCGTTGAGTCTGGTGGTCCTGAGCCTGGTGTAGGTTGTGCAGGTCGTGGTATTATCACTGCTATCAACTTCCTAGAAGAAGAAGGTGCTTATACCGATCTAGATTTCGTAAGCTATGACGTACTAGGTGACGTTGTTTGCGGTGGATTTGCAATGCCTATCCGTGAAAACAAAGCTCAAGAAATCTACATCGTATGTTCCGGTGAAATGATGGCAATGTACGCTGCTAACAACATCGCTCGTGGTGTTCTTAAGTATGCTCATGCTGGTGGTGTACGTTTAGGTGGTTTAATCTGCAACAGCCGTAAAGTTGACCGTGAAGTTGAGTTAATTGAGAACTTAGCAGCTCGTCTAAACACTCAAATGATTCACTTTGTACCTCGCGACAACGTTGTTCAACGCGCTGAAATCCGTCGTATGACTGTTGAGCAATACTCTCCAGAAGATAATCAAGCTCAAGAGTACAATACATTAGCTGAGAAGATCATCAACAACGACAAGCTAACTATTCCTACTCCTCTAGAAATGGATGAATTAGAAGAGTTGTTAATTGAGTTCGGTCTATTAGGAGACGAAGAAGATCGTCAGAAGCAAATTGCAGAACAAGATGCTGCTTTAAAAGCTGCTAAGTAAGCTTAAATCTCACATCAAATAGTGGGGTGTGCTAGGCGCACCCTACATCAAAACACAAGTCAAGTATTGAGTAAGTTTTGAGCAATTAATCCCCGTTATTACTGGCAGGTCTAACGGGGTCTAATTTCAGAATCTTCAAATATCCGAAAGGAGATATGTAACATGACAACTGAAAAAATCGAACAGAACAAAAAGTTAATTGAAGAGGTCTTAGAAGCTTATCCTGAGAAAGCTGCTAAGAGACGGAAAAAGCACCTCAACGTAATCGACGAAAAAGGATCTGACTGTGGCGTTAAGTCTAATGTTAAATCAGTTCCTGGTGTAATGACAACTCGTGGTTGTGCATTTGCTGGAGCAAAAGGTGTGGTTTGGGGTCCTGTTAAGGACATGGTTCACATCAGTCACGGTCCAGTTGGTTGCGGTTACTACTCCTGGGCAGGTCGTCGTAACTACTACAACGGTGTAACTGGTGTTGATACTTTCGGTACAATGCAATTTACTTCCGATTTCCAAGAAAGAGACATCGTTTTTGGTGGAGATAAGAAACTCGCCAAAATCATGAATGAAATCGAAGATTTATTCCCTCTCAATGCTGGTATCACAATTGAATCTGAGTGCCCAGTAGGTCTAATTGGTGATGACATTGAAGCAGTAGCAAGAAAAGCTGCTAAAGAACTGAATAAGCCAGTTGTTCCAGTACGTTGTGAAGGCTTCCGTGGAGTTTCTCAGTCATTAGGTCACCACATCGCTAACGACACAGTGCGTGACTGGGTATATGAGCCTTCCGCAGAAATAACCAACGAAGAGATCGGCTTTGAAACAACTCCTTATGACGTATCCTTAATCGCTGACTACAACATCGGTGGTGACGGTTGGAGTTCTCGTCTATTATTAGATGAAATTGGTTTAAGAGTTGTTAGCCAAGCAACAGGTGACGGTACTTACAACGAAGTATTCATGGCTCCTAGGGTGAATTTAAACCTCATCCACTGCTACCGTTCCATGAACTACATCTGCCGTTACATGGAAGAAGAGTATGGTATACCTTGGACAGAATTCAACTTCTTTGGTCCTACTCAAATCGCTAAGTCTCTACGGAAGATTGCTTCTTACTTCGACGATACAATCAAAGAAAACACAGAAAAAGTAATTGCTCGGTATCAGGAACAAGCTGATGCAATAGTAGCTAAGTATCGTCCTCGTTTAGAAGGCAAGAAAGTAATGATGATGGTTGGTGGTTTACGTCCACGTCACGTTATTCCTGCTTTCGACGACTTAGGAATGGAAGTTATCGGTACTGGTTATGAATTCGGTCACGGTGATGACTACAAGCGTACTGCTGAGTATGCTCAAGAAGGTACTCTAATCTACGATGACGTTAGTGGCTACGAATTTGAAGAATTTGCTAAGAAATTAAAGCCAGACTTAATTGCTTCTGGTATTAAAGAGAAGTATGTATTCCAGAAGATGGGTATGCCTTTCCGTCAAATGCACTCCTGGGATTATTCTGGTCCTTATCACGGTTATGACGGATTCGCTATCTTCGCTCGTGACATGGATCTAGCTCTAAATAGCCCAACTTGGAACTTAATCAAAGCTCCTTGGAAGAAAGCTAGCTAGTAGAAGTCATAAATTTGAAGTCAGAAGTCAGAAGTATTGATTTTGGCTTTGGCTTTTAGAAAATGGGGTAATGCCATCTCTACGGCAACCCCAATATACAAACAAAGATTTGACTAGGAATTGGGAGTTAGAAGTTATAGTTGAGATTCTTCTTACTTCTTCCTTCTTCCCTCTTCCTTCCGAACAATACCATAGAGGAATAAACACCATGAGTCAGAATGTAGACAAAATCAAAGACCATTTTCAACTCTTCCAAGAACCAGAATACCAAGAAATGTTCGAGCGGAAGAGAGAATTTGAAGGCGGTCCTTCCAAAGAAGAAATTGAAAGAGTTCGTGAGTGGACAAAAACTTGGGAATATCGTGAAAAGAACTTTGCTCGTGAAGCTCTAACTATCAACCCTGCTAAAGCTTGTCAGCCTTTAGGTGCTATCTTCGCAGCTGCAGGTTTTGAAGGAACTCTACCTTTTGTACATGGTTCTCAAGGTTGTGTTGCTTACTTCCGTTCTCACTTAACTCGTAACTACAAAGAGCCATTCCAAGCTGTTTCCTCTTCCATGACTGAAGATGCTGCGGTATTCGGTGGTCTCAAGAACATGGTTGATGGTTTGAAAAACTCTTATAGTTTGTACAAGCCTAAAATGATTGCTCTCTGCACAACTTGTATGGCAGAAGTAATTGGAGATGACTTAGGTTCATTCATCACTACTTCTAAGAACGAAGGTGCTGTTCCTCAAGATTTCCCAGTTCCTTATGCTCATACTCCTAGCTTTGTTGGTTCTCACATCACAGGCTATGACAATATGCTCAAAGGCATCTTGGTAGCTCTTACTGAAGGTAAGAAGAAAGGAGTTACTAACGGTAAAGTCAACTTCATCCCTGGTTTTGACCCTTACATTGGCAACATCCGTGATTTGAAGGACATTTTATCTGTAATGGATGTTCCTAGCACTATTTTAGCTGACAACGCTGAGAGCTTTGATTCTCCTAACTTAGGCGAATTCAAGATGTACAATGGTGGTACAACTCTAGAAGAAGGTGCTGATTCCATCAATGCTAAGGCTACTATCTCCTTCCAGAAGTATTCCACTCCTAAGACTCTAGAGTACCTAGAGCAAGAAGGTGGTCAAACAACACTGACTTATCGTCCTATCGGTATCCGTGGTACTGATGAGTTCTTAATGGGTTTGTCTGAATTAACTGGTAAGGCTATTCCTGAAGAGCTAGAAATTGAGCGTGGTCGTGCAGTTGACGCTATCACTGACTCTCAAGCTTGGTTACACGGTAAGCGCATTGCTATCTACGGCGATCCTGACCATGTATTAGGTTTGTTGAACTTCACTCTAGAATTAGGTATGCAGCCTGTTCACGTTGTTGTAACTAATGGTAATGTTCAAGGCTTTGAAGAAGAAGCTAAGGCATTATTAGCTGCTGATCCTAATGGTCAAGATGCTACAGTTTGGATCGGTAAGGACTTATGGCACTTACGTTCATTGTTGGATACTGAGCCAGTTGACTTGTTAATTGGTAACTCCTATGGTAAGTTCCTACAACGTGATACTGGAACTCCATTAGTACGCATCGGCTATCCTATCTTCGACCGTCACCACCAGCACCGTTATTCTATCTTAGGATACAAGGGAGCATTCAATCTACTCAACTGGATCGTTAATACTATCCTAGATGAGTTAGACCGTGGTAGCATGGAGCTAGGTGTTAACGATACATCTTTTGACTTGATTCGTTAATTCATAAACCATCTAATTTTTGTAGGGGCAAACGGCTGTTTGCCCCTACAATTTGTTTTACAGAACTAAAGTAGGTTGGGTTAAGCGCCAGCGCAACCCAACAATAAACTCGACACTTACGAACATTATCTTTATCAGGACTTACACAGGAGAACCCAGAAACCCGGTTTCTGGTAGACGTCTATTACTCAAAACAACGATTTATCCTAGAAACCGGGTTTCGCGTGCGTAAGTCCTATTTATGTTGGGTTTCGTTCCTTGCTACGCAACGCTAGCGCGTTTCATGTCGCGTTAGCGAAACAACCCAAGCTACAAAATGGTAACTTCTATACAAAACTCATAATAAAAATTTGTTGGGTTTCGTTCCTCAACCCAACCTACAAAATGATAACTTCTATACAAAAATCATAACAAAAATTTGTCATCCTAAATAATAACAAAAATTTGTCATTCTAAGATTAGATTCTCTATGACTAAATTTGTGAGTCAGGAGTTGAAAGTGAGATAGAGGCAATAGGAGAAAAGGTTGAAAAATACTCCCCTACTACCCCACTCCTGACCAAAAAATCAGGTTTCAAGTCTCTGGCTGAAGCTAGAGGAACTGATAACTGATAACTGATAACTGATAACTGAAATGACCCCGCCCCATAGTAGTTAATAAAGAGACTTAATAACATGGCTATGATGACCCCAGGCAAAGTTGCCGAACTATTAAATGAGCCAGGTTGCGAACACAACCATCATAAAAAAGACGGACATAAAAAACAGAATGGCTGTAAGCAACAAGCAGCACCCGGAGCTGCTCAAGGAGGTTGCGCTTTTGACGGAGCTAGCATTGCCCTCGTACCCATCACAGATGCAGCTCACCTAGTTCACGGGCCTTTAGGTTGCTCTGGTAACTCCTGGGGAACTCGTGGTAGTTTGTCCTCTAACTCCCATCTCTACAAAATGGGTTTCACCACTGACATGGGTGAAAATGACATTATCATGGGCGGTGAGAAAAAATTATTGAAGGCGATCGCTGAATTAAAAAAACGCTACCAACCTCCAGCGATATTTGTCTACGCTACCTGCGTTACTGCTTTAATTGGAGATGACTTAGAAACAGTTTGTAAAGTCGCTAGCAAAAAATTAGAAGTTCCGGTAATTCCTGTTAACTCTCCTGGTTTCATCGGTAGTAAAAATCTCGGCAACCGGGTTAGTGCAGAAGCATTAGTAGACCATGTAGTAGGTACAGCAGAACCAGAATTTACTACACCTTACGATATTAACCTCATCGGCGAATACAATATCGCTGGTGAAATGTGGGCAATGTTACCCCTGTTTGAAAAACTCGGTATTCGGGTATTGTCAAAAATTACAGGAGATGCTACTTACGAAGAAGTTTGTTATGCTCACCGTGCAAAGCTCAACGTTATGATCTGCTCTAAAGCTATGATCAACATGGCACGGAAAATGGAGGAACAATATGGCATTCCTTACATTGAAGAATCATTTTATGGTGTTGCTGATATTAATAACTGCCTCAGAAATATAGCAGCTCAACTTGGTTATGATGACTTGAAAGAGCGGACAGAAAAGCTTATTGCTGAAGAAACAGCAATTCTCGAAGAAATATTAGAACCCTATCGCCAACGTCTCAAAGGTAAAAGAGTTGTACTCTACACTGGTGGGGTGAAAAGTTGGTCTATTATTTCCGCAGCTAAAGATTTAGGTATGGATGTGGTTGCTACTAGCACCAAGAAAAGTACGGAAGAGGATAAAGCAAAAATTAAAAAGCTGCTTGGTAAAGAAGGTATTTTACTAGAAAAAGGTAATGCCGAAATTCTCTTGAAAGTTATTGCCGACACCAAAGCTGATATGCTCATTGCAGGTGGCCGTAACCAATATACCGCACTGAAAGCCAGAATTCCGTTTTTACACATTAACCAAGAACGCCATCATCCCTACGCTGGATATCATGGGATGATCGAAATGGCAAAAGAATTAGATGAAGCTCTCCATAGTCCAGTTTGGGAACAGGTGAGACAACCTGCACCTTGGTTAGCAGAATGTCAGTTAGATGATGTCTTAGAGGTGGAAACTCTCCCCAGTCTGACTAATATTCCACCCGCAACAGTCAATATTCATAAAAACCCCTTATCCACAAATCCTCTGAAACTCAGTCAACCATTAGGTGCAGCTTTAGCATACTTAGGAATTAAGGGGATGATGCCACTGTTCCACGGAACTCAAGGTTGTACTGCTTTTGCTAAGGTATTATTGGTGAATCACTTCCAAGAAGCTATTCCCCTTTCTACTACTGCTATGAGTGAAGTGACAACTATTTTGGGAGGAGAGGATAACGTCGATAAAGCGCTGCTAGCTCAGGTTGAGAAGTCTAACCCAGAAGTTATTGGTTTGTTGACTACTGGTTTAACTGAAACCAGGGGCGATGACATGGAGCGTATTCTCAAGAAATTTAGAGAAGATAATCCAGAGTTAGATGAGTTGCCCATATTAAGTGTTTCTAGTCCAGATTATAAGGGTTCTGCTCAGGACGGTTTTGCTGCTACTGTTGAGAGTATAGTGGCTTATGATTATGGCGAACCTATTCCCACAGAAACTAAAAAGCCTTTTGTAACTATTTTAGCAGGTTCTTGTCTTGCTCCTGGAGATGTTCAGGAAGTTAAAGATATTGTTGAAAGTTTTGGCTTAACTCCCATAGTTGTACCAGATATATCTCTGTCTTTGGACGGACATTTAATTGATGATATTTATAGTGCTACCAGTCCAGGCGGTACCACAATAGAAGAGTTGCGTAATTTGAGTCGCTCAACTTTTACCTTAGTTATTGGAGAAAGTCTGCGGAATGCTGCTCAGATATTGCAAGAAAAATTTGGTACTCAATATCAAGTGTTCCCTCGGTTGACAGGTTTGGGTGCTGTAGATAGTTTCATGTTAAAATTGTCTCAGTTAGTTGTATCTCGCACCGATCCCCATCTAGACAAGGGTTGTGAAGTGCCTCAGAAATATCAACGCCAACGTCGTCAGTTACAGGATGCGATGTTGGATACCCACTTCTATTTTGGTCATAAGCAAATATCTATTGCTCTGGAGCCAGATTTACTTTGGGCAACAAGTTGGTTTTTGCGAGAAATGGGGGCAGATATTAAAGCGGCTGTAACAACTACGCGATCGCCGTTACTCGAAAAATTGCCCACAGAAAATGTGACTGTTGGAGACTTGGGAGACTTCGAGGAAGTAGCAGCAGGTTCAGATTTACTAATTACCAATTCTCATGGTAAGCTAATATCTGAGAAGTTAGGTATTGCTCTTTATAGAATGGGAATGCCAATACACGATCGCCTCGGTAATGGTCAACGTTGTTATGTTGGTTATCGTGGTACAATGAATTTATTATTTGATATTGGTAATATTTTCCTAGAGCAAGAAGAATCAAAAATTCACACTAATGATTATTCATTATTGTCAGTAAGTTAGACACAAGGAACAACAAGAAACCGGGTTTCTCAACTTGATGATTGCCATCACAAACTTTTATGGAAAAACCCGGTTTCTGCCTAAGTCAATTTTTCTGAAACAAGAAACCGAAGAAACCGGGTTTCTGAACCTGATGATTAGGCATCACCAAATTTCATCAAAAAACCTGGTTTCTGCCTCATAAGTCAACCCGGTTTCTACACCGCTTCAAAACAAGTTTGTTATCAAGGACTAATAGTTTTTTCCTATTAGTTTCTGGTACATAAAACAAGGAGGAAAAACAACAATGAAAGTTGCATTTGCAACCACTGATTTTGTGCATATAGATGGTCATTTTGGTTCTTCTAAACAAATGGCTTTATATGAAGTTGATGATAAAGGGTATGAAGCTCTAGAACCTTTAACTTTTGGAGGTAATCTAGAACAAGATGCTCCCAAACAAGATAAACTAGAAAAACTTCATGCCAAAGTTGAAGCTCTGCTCGACTGCACAATAGTTTATGTACTAGAAATTGGTGGCCCAGCAGCAGGTCGTTTAATCAACAAAAAAGTTACTCCAATGAAGTCAACTTCAGCAGAACAAACAATTACTGAAGTTCTTGATAGATTGGTAGAAACATTAAAAGGCAGTCCTCCTCCTTGGTTAAGGAAAGCTTTACAAAAAACTTCCGAATCTGACTTAGAAGCTGTACTTGAAGAGGTATAAAACTATGACAGTTCAAACAGAAACAACAACAACAACAACTGACATTTATTCTGCGCCTTTTATTAAGGAATTAATTAGAGCAGTTCAAGCTCAAGACTCCTATGGAGTATATAAGTCTTGGTCTCCTGAATTAATTGTCAAGCCTTATATTGTTAGTAAGCAAGAAAAGCGCCAGATTTCCACTGAAGAAGAAGTCAATCCGATGACTTTAGCTCGGATTAAATTATTCTACAATGCAATAGCGACTTGCATTGAATTAGAAACTAATCAAATCATGCAGGTAGTTATCAGTATTAACCATGAAGGATTTGGTTGGGCATTAGTATTTTGTGGTCGTCTTTTAGTGGTTTCTAGAACTTTACGGGATGCTCAAAGGTTTGGGTTTACTTCTCTAGAAAAATTAGAAGATGAAGGAGAAAAAATGGCTAAGGCTGGTATTGAGTTAGTGAACAAATATAAGGAAGTTTGTAAACTCTAACTTAATAGGATTTAGCTATTAGCTATCAGCTTCTAAATTTGTATAATGGAGAATTAAAACCTTCATCGTAAATTTTCGGGAAGTTGGAAACCAGCCAGTTTTAACGGCTGGATGAAAACGACCCGACGGGTTTTAACCCGTAGTCAAGACGTGTTATAATTTAGGAATTAAGACACGAAGACCTCTGAATCATGGTGAAAGCCCGATAGCTAATGGACGCTTCA
>NZ_JBNHEQ010000084.1:6276-11312 GCF_050016015.1 Dapis hubbardiae BLCC-M172 | reverse complement strand
TTACTCAAGTTTCCCACTCTTTGTGTACTACATTTTGTCGTGCGGAATGTGGGTTGCATCCTCACAATTTTTGTAATATGATAAAGGCTGTATAGAGTCGTTCGTCTATAAACATGACTTTTTATTCAACTCAAAAATTAAGTTTTGATTGGGAATGTTGTAGAAAGGAAAAACAAGGTAAAAGATACGGTTAGAGATTCTATAGCAAAGAAAGAATTGGCTAGGACATAGACTGATAATGAATCTTAGACGAGGAGATGTTTTTCCAACGACTCAGTACTCCCTACTCCCTAATCCCTACTCCCTCTTTTACCTATAAACAGGCAAAGTAAAATGAAAACAACTACCATTATTAGGACTAGAATCTACCCAAATTTTACCGTAATGAGATAAGATAATCCGACGACACAAAGCCAAACCAATACCATAACCCTCCTGTGACTCATCCCGCTTCAGTCGGAAAGAATCTTCAAAAATACAATCGCGATTTTCCTTCGGTATACCAGGTCCACTATCACAAACCGTCACTTGCACCTTTTGAGTTGTGCGATCGAGGACTATAATCTGAATCTCACCCTCTTTCGGAGTATACTTAATTGCATTATCAATCAAATTAACTATTACCTGACGTATTCTTTCTCGGTCAGCATAAACCAATGGTAAATCATTAGGAATATCTGTTCTTAACTGCAAATTTTTTGACCTCATTCTGTCTCGAAACTGCATTTTCACCTCATAACATAATGCTCCCACATCTAATTTCTCAGGTTGAATGTGTAACTTGGCGTTTTTCCCTCTTGGTCTCTCTAAAATATCTGTAATCATTCTGTCAATTACCCGCACTTGATAACGTGCTTGCTTAGTCAACCTTTCTACAAGACTTGTAGAACTTTTAAGCAACTCATTTTTTGCCGTTTTTTGAGTAGACTCTAAAGTTTCTAGAGCTAATGAAACTGCAGTCAGAGGGTTCCGCAAGTCGTGAGCTAACATAGCAATGATACGGTCTTTAAATTTTAGTTGAGCTTGCAATTGTTCTTTTTCCCGCTTGAGGCGAAAAATTTCGTCTGACATTTGCATTAATTCGGCAGCGCAACTAATTGAACTAGCAGATAATTTCTCACTAATAGCTTGTTGTGATTCACATTGGGAATTATCCTCATACCTAGATTCTGTTAAAGAACGTTGCCAACGAGGCCACCAATATTCCAACTTAGCCACTAAATTTGTGCCAGTTAGGGTTTGTCTTGGCTCAGGATGAATTTTTAATAGAGCAGGAGTAGCAATTAACTTGAAATGTTCCGCCATGTAGGGTTGTTCTCCTACATCAATGACATTAAATTCAAAAGGGTAATCTGTTTTTAATTTACTTAGGGACTTACGAATAGCTTGGATTTGTTCTTGAGACCCAGGACGTTTATTAATAAACAATAAAAGTTGTAAGAATCCGTCGTTATTAGATTTTTCTGAAGACACCTTTACGAAATCTCTAGGTAAGTGAGATGGGCGATTAGTATCTTGTTGTCGCAGAGGAAGAGAATAATTAACCATCTATAACTTTCCATGAATATTCCCGCCTACCTAGATATTGGGCCTTACTGGGCAAGTAGGGCGGGGTTTACCACTTACCATTCACAAATTATTTTTCAATTTATCGCCCATTATAGCGCTACGCGCAAGTCAAAAGTCAGGAGGGACAAATGGCCATTCACCCCCACAAAAGCGAGTGCGTAATTCTGAGGTTTCCTACGGGGCGTATAAAGTGCGGAATTACTTCCGCACACAGCCTCTCCAGAATGTAAGACGCACTCAAGACAATCAAAAGTAATCCCTGACGCTCGTTTGAGCATTGATAAATGTCCCAACCTTTGCTTCAACTGCTATAACAGAAAGTTTATTTCTGAGATAATTTAATCTCTATTTTATATTCTGACACTAATACTGTAAATTCACTGAATTAACTGTATTGAGATTATCCAATCTTCACTTGACATAATTTAGAGTTTATAGTAAGCAGCAAAAATAATAACCCTTGCAAGTGGTTATGATGACTCAAGTAAGATATAAATTTCTGGTAAGTGTTATACTGCAAGCTTTGAGTTTAGGTGGGTGATGTTGGGTAGTAGGGAAAAAAATCAGTCTCTCAAGATGCTGTTCGTGGTGGCGATCGCTTTCTTTTCAATATGTCTATTGTTCAACCTGCATCGCTATTATACTTTTTACGCCTCTTACGACCAGGGTATATTTAACCAAGTCTTTTGGAATAGTATGCACGGTCGTTTTTTTCAAAGTTCCCTTTCTTCAGCTCTTTCCACAAATGTAGTCCACCAAGGCCAACTTTCCGAAGTATACTATCACCGCTTAGGCCAACATTTTACCCCTGCTCTTTTGCTGTGGCTGCCAATATATGCTCTTTTTCCATCTCCTGTCACCCTAACAGTTTTACAAGTCACATTAGTTACTGCTGCGGGTTTAGTTTTATACATCTTAGCTAGACAATATCTCCAACCACCCTTATCCGCGATGATTAGTGTTAGTTTCTATGGAGCTAACGCAGTAATCGGACCTACCCTAGCGAATTTCCATGATATTTGTCAAATACCTCTGTTTGTATTTAGTTTACTACTGGCAATGGAAAAACGCTGGTGGTATCTATTTTGGATTTTAGCAATATTAATTTTAGCTGTTAGAGAGGATGCAGGAGTAGTATTATTTGGTGTTGGGTTCTACCTAATCTTAAGTAGACGCTATCCCAACATAGGTTTGGCTATCTGTACTCTCAGTTTTGCCTACATGGTAGCTCTGACAAATCTAATTATGCCAATTTTTTCCGAAGACATTTCCCAGAGATTTATGATGGAAAGATTCGGTCAATATGCAGAAGGAGAAGAAGCTTCGACTCTAGAAATTATTTGGGGTATGATTAGTAACCCTTGGCGGTTAATAGGGGAAATTTTTACTCCTTTTTTTGGCACTATCAAATATTTATTAGGTCAATGGTTGCCTTTAGCATTTGTACCTACTATTGCTCCCGCTTCTTGGATGATAGCAGGATTTCCTTTACTGAAATTATTTTCTGCTCAGGGTTTGTCTGTACTGTCAATTACTATTCGTTATGCGATGACTGTAGTACCTGGATTATGTTACGGTGCAATTTTATGGTGGGGAAAGAGAGAATCAGAAGTTGAAAACTCACAACTGCCATCACGAAAGTTTCGCCATTTTTGGGTAGCTTGTATTTGGTTGTCACTATTTTTTACATTTACATCTAATCCTAATCGTACCTTCTATTTTTTAGTACCAGACTCAGTACAACCTTGGGTTTATGTTCCCGCACACCAACAATGGCAGCACGTTAGTCAAATGCGACCGTTGTTAGAGAAAATTCCTGATGATGCTAGCGCGGCAGCAACAACTTATATTATTCCCCACTTATCAAGTCGGCGAGCAGTTTTGCGGTTTCCCAGAATGAAATTTAGAAATGATGCAAGAGAAGTTGAAAAAGTAGAATATATTATTGTTGACTTGTGGCGGTTGAATAGATATCAGGTGGCATTTAAGAGCGATCGCCAACGACTAGAAAAAATTGTACCTCGAATTGAAGAACTTTATAATTCTGGTGAATATGGAATTACTGATTTTGCAGATGGTGTGGTTTTGATGCAAAAAGGAGTAGTTTCTAATTTAGATGCTGTTGATGGATGGAAAAATTTCCGGCAAGAAATTGTAGGGGCGGTTTTTAGTAAAAACTCTGATAAATAGGTTTTTAAAGTTTTGCACTACACTTGTGTAAATTTCATGGATGAGATTATGAAAATTATACAAGAGTATATAATAGACCAAACTATCGAAGTTGGTAGTGGCTTTGAATGGAGAGGTACAGGAAAAGAACCTCTAAATAGGTTTTTAGAGTTTTGCACTACACTTGTGTAAATTTCATGGATGAGATTATGAAAATTATACAAGAGTATATAATAGATCAAACTATCGAAGTTGGTAATGGCTTTGAATGGAGAGGTACAGGAAAGGAACCTCAGTGGAATAATCCTAAATCTATCAAAGCTTACGATCATATCGAACGCCATCATGGCCCTCAACTTAAATTAGAGAATTTTAGGGGGAGAATTGCTAGTACAAATACTAACCAAGGGCAATGGTTAAATACACAAGACTGGGTAGAGGTAGAAAGATTTATCCCCAAATATTATGGTCAATATATTGTCGATTTTCAACGACCAATTGGTAGAGTTTATCATACTGATGGAACAGTAATAGAAAATGTCACTAGAGCTTTTATTATCAGAAAAAAAGATGGAACTCTCAAAACCGCCTATCCTATTCTAAATACTGACGATTTATAATCTTTAAAAAGGAGTAGTAAAAATGAATAATTTTCATAAATTTCAAATTAGATTGGGAGACCCTTTACTAGAAAAATTTGCTGCTCCTCCGGAAGATGTCTTAGGAGAATTATCTCATTTTGAAATGGGAATTAGGCGTTTTTGTTACGAAAGCGATCGCCCTATCTTTATCGAAATAGGGAAAGAACAAATCAAAGTATTTTTAGACCCCGATATCTCTATGTTGCTGGAAGAAGATTTACCTACAGAAATTGACCAGTTATCAAGAGGGGAAACAATACAGTTAGAATTTGTTGATAGTTGTTGTCTCACAATAGAATTAATGCCTCTTGGCAACAAGGTTAACTGCAACTTACGGTATTATGGCTATGGGGATAGCAATAAAAACTTTTCTCTAGATGGCAGTTACAAGCAATTTCAATTAGACTGCAAAGAAGTCTTGGAAACTTTAACTGACTTTGTTATCAATATCGCAGATATGGCAACAGAAACAGGTTATATTACCAGACAAGAAAGAGACGATTTTATCTCTCCTGTGGAAATACATAAAATGGTTTTATGAAGAAGGAGTCAGATAGAGTAAAAATTGTAGGGGCGGGTTTTTTCAGTTATCAGTTATCAGTTGGAAATACATAAAATGGTTTTATGAAGAAGGAGTCAGATAGAGTAAAAATTGTA
>NZ_JBNHEQ010000084.1:0-6176 GCF_050016015.1 Dapis hubbardiae BLCC-M172 | reverse complement strand
GGGGCGGGTTTTTTCAGTTATCAGTTATCAGTTATCAGTGCGATTTGTAGGGGCGGGTTTAATCAGAAATTTTGGTACATGAACAATAATTCATCAAAACCCGCCCCGCCCAAGACCCGGTGGATAATATCGGCAGGGGGCGGGTTCATTTCATTATCGAATTCCCATTAACACCCTACGCGGAACCAACCCCTACACCATTTGTTCTACTTCGCGCTTGTTCATAAATGATTGTCATCAATGTCATTATGATTGTTAATAGTATGAAGATTTGACTTCATCAAATCTTCTTGACGCTGCAGGGAGGGAAGTATGTTAGGATTAAATCATTGCATTCAGGTTCGAGTGCAATCATTTCCCTTTCCTTTATTGGATACATTTTTTTCAAATCATAAGAAAATACCATTTAAAAATGAATACTTCAAACTTCAGGACATTCCTGCAAGCTACTATTGTTGGAGCTACCTTTTCCCTACTCCAATATCCAGCTACTGCAGTTAAATTTGCCTCTACCATCAACCTTACAAATAGCTACCAAATCGTATTTAACTGGGAAGCAGAAAAGAGCTCCTTCGGGGATATGTCGGTTCAGAACAATGAGTTAACAGACTGGAATGCCACCATATCTGATTCTTCAGGCGGACAATTGCAATCTTTTGCACCACAATCTACACTGGAATTTGAATTCGACTGTTTCTCATGTGGACTTGGACCAAATTGGAGTCAGATTGCAGGTGCAGGTATAATAAAAGAATTAAGAATAATAGAAGATGATGTCTCAGTATTTGAGTTCAGCTATTTGGACGACCAAAAAGTAGTGAATTCTGAATTGTTTCCTATAGACACTGATTACATCTCGCAGTTGACGAAATTGAATAAGGTAGGCAGCGCTGAAGACGTCACCTCGACCAACGTCCAAACCCCCGAACCAGCCCTAACTATTGGTTTGATCACACTTAGCAGTTTAATGCTAGGTGGAAGAAGAAATACTAGAAAGGCAAAAGCCTAAAAAGTCTGCAAAATCAAAAAAGGAGAGGTGAAGGAAAATTTTTTCCTTCACTCTAACAAGTAGAAGAATTTGCCCACAGAAACCTTTGTCTCTGTCGGCGTTATGTTTATACCTCCTGACTCCTCTAAAATCATACTTTTATTTAACAACGCCGAATTAATAGCAGTTACCATTACTAGCGCGGACATTCTTGCTAAACACAAAAATTTAGTGCGTGCTGCGAATTTAACTTCTGATTTCTGACTTCATCTATAGCATTGTCCCATCGCAACTCAAAAAATATGATATGATTCACAATTGTTAATATTTGTGGATCGAAAAAAATGTATACTAACACTTTTTTTAATTTTCCTGTTTATACAGTAATTGAATTGACATTACTTTTCTCTATTCTCTTGGGAGTCATTTTTAAAGATATGTTGGAGTATAAACTAACTATCTGGTCTTGGTCTAGAAGCAAAAACTCTCAAGCAAAAATAGATTATCAAACACCTAACATAATAACTGCTTATTTAGGCACGACTTTATTTGTATTTTTATGTGTCGCATCTAGTCTTTCTACTTTTAATATTGTGGAATGGTTATCTATTGTTATAGGTGCAATAGTAGTCTTTCCAACAGCTTTATTGATTTGGGTACAATTAGGCTCAATGTTTAAGTTAATGGTTGAAGAGGGGATAGAAGCTATTAACATTGAAAAAGAATATATGTCAGGAGAAAAAAAAGTTAAGGCAGAAGAAACAACTAATCAATAGTTATATGATTTTCAGATAATTAGTTATAAAAAATTATTTGTTTGTAGTTGCGCTAAAGCGCCCCTAGTTGATTGACATATCTAAAATGGTGCGTTACGACGGATTGTTAAATCCTTTTCATAGTCTCGTCTTTTAGCCGTCTAACGCACCCTACTGGACTATAAATTTTACTGACTGATAACTGATAACTGATAACTGATAACTGAAATACCTTGCCAAAAATAGGTCTTGGTGGTAAATTCTTGGCTGAGGCTTTTAATTAAAATCCCGCCCTTTAAGGCAAGGTTTGATCAAAGAGCCAATAAACTAACCACTGTCCAGCTAGACCTGCTTTTTCAACTCAGATTGAGAAAAACAGTTTATGGCCAGGACAAAATTTGGTGTTGTGAGGTAGTCATGGGTCTTTTAAGACATACTATTTTGACAAGTGGTTGCTTGTCAATGTTTATTACATTCGGAGCAATTTATCCGGCGATCGCTGCTCCTGAAAATGAAAAAGTTGCCCAACGGGAAAGAACTCGTTCTGGGTCAGCAAATCAGATTGAGGTTGTAGGCTATGTTAAGGGTATTATCGGTAATGTAGTCACAATTCTCATAGATGAAGAAGACGAACTAGGCATTCCTGGAATTGGAGCTAATGATGGTGAACCAACCTATGTAACAATTCCTGAAGAGGAACGTGGTCAACTACGAACTCTATATTTTTCCCCTCGGCATACTATGGAAATAGCGGGTCTAGTACCTGGAATGCGGGTCTATGCTATTGTGGGTAAAGAAGATGACGATCCAGAAAAGCCTTGTGGTTGTATTGATTTCTTTAAAGTTATCCCAGATTATAATTACGAACGGGTAGAAGTTCGATTACCACAATATAACTTCCAGGGTCCTCCATCTTTAGAGTTTCCACCACTTCAACCACCACCTCCTATCACACGACCTCCTGCACCACCACCTGTCAGAGGGCTGTGGTAATTTTCAGGAGAAATTCTATAATTTATTGTATGATGCCACTATTCAATTTTAGTGGCATTATTTTTTGTATATTTTCTTGTTTTTATACCCGATACTATGAGTGCGAACAATTGTTAACAATGCACAGCAAGATTAACCTGCTGAAGGGGTATCTCCCAATGTCTACAAGAAAACTTGTAGACGCCTTTAAACACTTACGTCGCCTTGGTTATCGGCGTTCGCAGAAGTTTCAATTACTTGACCATGCGCTTCGGTAACTTATCAGGATAGCGGTTACATAGTGGGCTGGTTTTACACCACAAACTGCTCTGTTTGTCAAACTTTAGCATAATCTATGCAACTATACCAGTATAACTAGATCAATATATATAAACTTATGTCAATGTTTATTAGTAAATCAAGAATAGTCGATCAACCTTCTGACTCCTGACTTTTGATTCTTGAGTTTTGACTACTGACTTTTGACTCATTATTTATAACTATTCAACCGGACATGATTTTATTTGTCCAAAGAATATTTATTTTAATTTATGGCCAGTAATCAAAAACTCTACAACTCTCTGAAAGTAGTATAGCTCAATGATTGGACTAACAAAGCTAATTTAATTAAAGCATTAGATTATTATAGGGGGAGATGATAGGATGGGGCAATAGGGCGATGGGGTAATAAGACAATGGGGCGATGGCGTGATGGGATAATGGGACAATGGGGCGATGGGGCGATGGGGCGATGGGGCGATGGGGCGATGGGGCGATGACGTGATGGCGCTGGTTTATCTCATTAAATAAATGTTATTAATGCATTAATTGAATACTGAACCCGTTCCTACAGAATGTTGATATTATTAATTTCAAGGATAACCCACCCTACTATTGCAACATTTTTAGATGTGTTGGTCTACTAAAATAAAAAAATACATATTCAAACAAATATCAGGTGCAAAAGGTATGCAGAGTTCTAAACAAAAAAGCACAGATAAACATTATAAATATGAGACAAAAGCTTTACCGGAGCAAACTTCTCTAACTGAAAACAATCAAAATACTGACTATCTACAGATAGAACAACTATTGCAAGCTTTAGCATTACAACTACCGAAGCATCATAATCAAATTGAGCAACTAAAAATTTGGAGGCAAATAACAGAGCGACTGGAAAATTTACCATTGCACAGCAGAAGATTAACAGCAATTATAGAACCAGGTAGTTTGAGCTTCCAATATGCTAGTTATCCCTTTTGCCAACTCATGGGTATAGATCGCATTGATGAAGTAGAAGCACAACCAAAAATTAAGCTTAACGAGTTATTCAGTGATTGGGATAACACGAGGCTAGAAAAACTTTACCGCCTACAAATTTTGCACTGGGTACTAAAACAACTTTATCAGATAGACACAGCAAATCTACAATTTCAAAATTATTCGGTTATATCAACAGTTAATTCCACAAAAAATTCAGAAGTCTGCCATATAGAATTCTGGTTTTGTTCTGACCAGCTAAAAGTTACGAGAGTTGACAAAAAAATAGATGAATTTGTAGATTTTAATCTCCAGTCAATGTCAAATTCTGAACAAGCAGCTTGGTTGATACAACCAGAAAATATAGAAATGTTAGCCCAAAATTTAAAATTGGAAAATTACCAAATAGAAGGCTTACTTTTACTCGAAGGGTTAGATGTCACTGTTAAAGAAAAAAAACGAAAACTAATCCAACTTTTAGTTGAACCAGAATCATTAGTGGAGAAAGAGAAATTTCAGCCAATAGAAAAATTAATGCGATCGCTATTCCGAGCAGATGATATGATGTTACTGCGAAATGAAGGAGAAAAACAATTCAAGTTATTTATTGGCAGTGAGTTTTTAACAAGAGCACCATATCCCAAGGTATATTCTACACTGAGCTTAGAGAATTCTCCAATCCTCAAAACTGCAACAAAAAATCAAATTCAAAATATTCCCGAACTTGAATCAAATTGTCCAACTGAGTATGAACAAAATTTATCTCAAAAAGGATTTCGCTCCTTACTTATAATTCCCATAGTGATTAAACCTGCTGCTCCACAAGAAGAGGTAGGTCTAGCAGAAATATTGGGAATAGTAGGATTAATGAGCAATCATCCGAGGAACTTTAATTTCTCTGATTACAAAAATGCCGAAGACTTGATTCCAGCTTTTATCGCTGCGGTTCGTCAAACAATTCAACAACGGTTTACTAATATTCGTAATATTCATCCTGCAGTCGAATGGCGATTTTTGCAAGAAGCTGAACGACGACGTTGGGGACTACCTCCAGAAACAATTGTTTTTGAGGATGTCTATCCCCTGTATGGTATCTGTGATATTCGTGGCTCTTCTACAGAACGTAACCGTGCAATTCAAAGTGATATTCTTGCTCAATTTCGCTTAGGTTTAGCTATTGTAGAAGCTGTTTGCCAAAAGCAAGATAGTGCTTTGTGTAACCAACTACGACAAGATATGTTGGAATATATTAAGTCCCTAGAAGAAAGAGTTTCAGTGGATACTGAAATCACAGCTTTAGAATACCTGCGTTGCCGTGTAGAGGTATACTTTGACTATTTTGTAAAATGTGGAGATACTATTAAAGCTGCTGTTGAAGCGTACCGTGCTGCTTGTGATAATAACCATCATAGCGTATATCAAGAACGAGAACGCTATGACCAGATGTTGCACAAAATTAACTACCATCTCCAAAATACTTGGGAAAAGTGGCAAAGACAGATGCAGCAAATTATCCCTCACCATTGTGATTTTGAGGCTACTGATGGCATAGATCACATGATGTATGTGGGTAAGTCTATTAACTCTGAATTTAATCAATTTCATCTTAGCAGTTTACGTTACGATCAATTACGGGCAATTTGTGATTGTGCCAGAACTGCTATACGTTTAAAGGCTGAATCTGAGGAGCCTATATTAGGAGTTGTGCATCTGATATTAGTCCAGAATTCTACCATTGATATTTATCATAATGAAAGTACGGAAAGATTATTTGATGTTAAAGGTAGTCACGATATTCGTTATGAAATTGTTAAAAAGCGTATTGACAAGGGCGTAGACAAGGACACAAAAGAGCGCATTACTCAACCTGGGATGTTGACGGTTGTTTATTCTACAGATGAGGAGTGGGAGGAATATGAACAGTATTTTCGTTATTTGGTTCGTGAAGGTTGGGTGGAGGATAAATTGGAGACTGGTTTGATTGAGCCTTTACAGGGAGTAAGTGGTTTACGGTATGTTCGGGCGAAGGTGCTGTTGTCTGAAGAAGTTGAATCTAATCAAAAATAGATTAATGATTAATTGAGGACTTACGCACGCGAAACCCGGTTTCTAGGGTAAATGATTGTTTTGAACAATAGACTTCTAGCCCACATTCCGCACGACAAAATGTAGTACATAAAGAAGGGAAAACTTGAGTAAGT
>NZ_JBNHEQ010000083.1:46796-48686 GCF_050016015.1 Dapis hubbardiae BLCC-M172 | reverse complement strand
TCCAGAATTTTCTTCTACTGACTTGGCAAAAGTTCTAAATAATCTGGAGGATATTAGTAAAGTTGTAGAAAAAGGATATCCTCAACAGAAACTTTCTCAAGACAAGACTCAAAATTTAGAAGTTTCTCCAGAATTATCTCCTACTGACTTGGCAAAGTTGATTAACAGTATCGAACATATTATTAGTGGAATTGCCGAACTCGAATATCCTCGACATAAACTTTTGCAACGGAGAACTCAAACTTTAGAAACTGATTTATTACTAAACATTCTAGAACTAGAAATTCACAAAACTCGCCTGCAAAAATTACTCAATCAAGAAGTCTATTATTGTCAGATAGAATCTATCGAAGATATCGAATATGACGGATGGGTTTATGATTTTGAAGTAAGCAAACATCATAACTTTGTAGCAAATAATATTCTTTGTCATAACACCATTCAAACCATAGCATTTCTGCTAAACCAACAAGAACAAGAAGCACTCGAAGCACCCACATTATTAGTTTGTCCTACCTCCGTATTAGGAAACTGGGAAAGAGAAGTCAAAAAATTCGGACCGAGTTTAAAAGTAATAGTACATCACGGCGATAAACGCGCCAAAGGTAAACAATTTGCCAAAGCAGTAAAAGACAAACATTTAGTCATAACAAGTTATGCCTTATTGTATCGAGATGAAAAAATATTACAGACAATAAAATGGCAGTCAATAATAGTTGATGAAGCGCAAAATATCAAAAATCCAGAAGCAAAACAATCTCAAGCAGCAAGAAAATTAGACGCATCTTTTAGAATTGCCTTAACAGGAACTCCTGTAGAAAATCGCCTTTCAGAATTATGGTCAATTTTAGATTTTTTGAATCCTGGATATTTAGGTAAAAAGCAATTTTTCCAACGTCGGTTTGCTATTCCTATCGAAAAATATGGGGATAAAAATTCATTACAAACTTTACGTTCTCTCGTCCAACCTTTTATTCTGCGTCGTCTCAAAACTGACAAAAATATTATTCAAGATTTACCAGAAAAACAAGAAAATATTGTCTTTTGCCCTTTAGCAAATGAACAAGCAAAACTCTATCAAAATATAGTGGAAAATTCTTTAGCAGAAATTGAAGCTGCTGACGGTATTCAGCGAAAAGGAAAAATTTTAGCCTTATTAGTAAAACTAAAACAACTCTGTAATCATCCCGTACTTTTACAAATCAAAAAAGGCAGTAAGAAAAAAGTAGAAATCAGCGATACAAACTCTGGAAAATTGCAACGTATAGGAGCAATGTTAGAAGAAATAATTTCCGAAGGAGAACGAGCAATTATCTTTACCCAATTTGCGGAATGGGGAAAAGTTTTACAACCTTATTTAGAGAAAAATTTAGGTAGAGAAGTATTGTATTTATATGGAGCTACCCGCAAAATTAAAAGGGAAGAAATGGTAGACCAATTCCAATTAGATCCTCAAGGTCCGCCAATAATGATTCTATCATTAAAAGCTGGAGGTACAGGTTTAAATTTGACTCGCGCTAATCATGTTTTTCACTTTGACAGATGGTGGAATCCCGCAGTAGAAAATCAGGCAACAGATCGGGTATTTAGAATTGGTCAAACTCGGAATGTTCAGGTGCATAAATTTGTTTGTACCGGAACTTTAGAAGAGAAAATACATGATTTAATTGAAAGTAAAAAAGAATTAGCAGAACAAGTAGTAGGTGCAGGTGAACAATGGTTAACTGAACTTGATACAGACCAGTTGAGAAATTTATTAATACTTGATAGAAATCAAGTAATTGAAGATGAGTAGGGGAGTAGGGAAGTAGGGGGAGAAATAAAAAGATAAATAGCTAACAGGAACTATGCTAAACCTAAATGATATCTGTCAGACTGACCCAAATACCA
>NZ_JBNHEQ010000083.1:31386-46696 GCF_050016015.1 Dapis hubbardiae BLCC-M172 | reverse complement strand
TAAATAACTAACAGGAACTATGCTAAACCTAAATGATATCTGTCAGACTGACCCAAATACCAGATATAGCCCCCAAAACTCTAGCGCTATAGTTTTTAACTCTATATATAGTACCTTGCCATAAGTTCTGTTCTGAAAAAAACTTTAGGAGGTTTGGTTTCCAAATCTAAGCACCAAAGGATAAATAAAAAGATAAATAACTAACAGGAACTATGCTAAACCTAAATGATATCTGTCAGACTGACCCAGATACCAGATATAGCGCTCAAAACTATAACGTTATAGTTTTTAAATCTATATATAGTATTTTAGCATAATTCCTATTCTGAAAAAAATTATCGGGGGTTTAGTCTCCCAACGCAAGCAAAAATCGGATTTGGAAACCAAACCCCTACGATAAAATATTACAACCAATTATTATAGGCAAGATGCCTGTGCTACAACTAATAACTAATAACTGAAATGAACTTACAAAGCGACAAAGAATGGTGGACTCAACAATGGATAGACTTGTTAAATTCTTATCGGTTTAAAAAACGATTAGAAAGAGCAAGAAATTATGCCAGACAAGGCAATGTTTTGAGTATAGAATTTAAAGAACAAAAAATTATTTCCCAAGTTCAAGGTACAGCACCCGAACCATACAAATTATCATTATGGTTAGATACTTTCACTGATGAAGACTGGAATTTTATCATTAAAACTTTGTCAGAAAGAGCAATTTTTACCGCCAAATTATTAGCAGGAGAAATGCCTCAAAATATAGAAGAAGTTTTTGCTGCTAATGGCTTAAGACTATTTCCTTTTACCTTAGACGATATCCATGCTAAATGTGACTGCCCAGACCCAGCTAGAGTTTGTAAACATATTGCAGCAGTTTATTATTTATTAGGCGATCGCTTCAGTGACGACCCATTTCTCTTATTTCAATTACGCGGTCGTACCAAAGAAAAAATCTTAGAAGAACTACGTCAAAAACGGGGTAAAAGTGAAGATGAAAGAGTGACAGAAACCAAACAAATAAAATCTGAAAAAATACAAAGTAAGGACTTACTTACCAACCCTCGAACTATAACTTCAGCTACTCAAGAAACTCTAAAAATTGAGCAATTCTGGGAATATAATCAACAGTTAGATTCTTCCTTAGTAGTGATTACGCCATCCCCAAGTAATGAGACAGTTTTAGATGTCTTAGGGCATATTCCTTTAGGTGCATCTGCTGATATTGTTATGAATTATTTCCAGAAAATTTATCAGAATGTGAGTCAGCAGGCAGCGATCAAAGCATTGAACCAGGGAGAAGATGAATATGATAGCTAAAGTCATTTCAGTTAGCCTCTTGCCTCCTGGGTCAGAGCTGCGCTTTTTCGTATAGGGAATGCTCCGCTTTCCATGTCGCTCCGCGTTTTGCTGGCACACAACTTTCCGTTCCGGAATGCTCCTAATTACGCACTTCGGCTGTAGCCGACATATAAAGCGGAGCTTTGCGTCAGCAAAACAGAGGAACTGCCTCTTGCAGAGGAGCTTCGCTAACGTTAACGTTAACAGTTAGCCTCCTTTCCTGCGGAATGCTGCGCAAACGGAGGAACTGCGTTTGCGCAGCATGACCTAGGATAGTTATGCGCCAGCAAAACGACCGCTTTTTACTCCCTTGTAGAGCCTAGGGCTGTTTCATTCATATCGTGAGTTAACAATTTAAGGAGAACGGGAGATGTTTAGGAGCAGAAAATAGAGAAATTAGCCATATCAGTGCCGATTTTTCAGCTTCGGAGTGTCATTGAAGTAGCACTCAGCACTCAGCAGTCAGCTATTAGCTTTTCACTGTGTATAATGGGGGATACTCTAGAGTTGCCGCTCCGCGTCTTATAACCCCCACGCAAAGCGCACCAGCAATTTTTCTCTCCTCTTGTGGGGGACTTAAACCCTCGGATTTTAGCGCTCCTGCTAAATGCTGGCAAGCTCCGCATGACCTAAGGAAAAGCTAATAGCTAGTTAAACTCTGTCTAAATATCTGGTTCAATAGCCTCAAATCAAAACTATTCGTATTTTTAACCTTTAAGAATAATTGATGAATATTGGGGATGCCATGTGGGTAAAGGGTGGAAAATTCTCCCCTGCTCCCTACTCCCCTGCTCCCCAGGAGCCTTAAGCAAGAATGAAACGGCCCAGCCTTGTAGAGCGACAGCTCCTGGCCCAGCTAAGGCGAGGCTTGAGAACTTAATTTCTTGGTCAAAAGTTAACAGCTATAAAATTCACAATTTTTCTTAGTTTTTACCTCTTGTTTCTTACTTACCTAAAGTATTTGTAATATGATTTTTTCAGAATGGATACAATTTGGATAATATTGGCTACAAATTCCTTTTCCTTGTTTCCAATAACCCAAATTTTGTAAGATTATTTATATAAAATACTTTTGAATTTTGACTTCCGTGAAATGCTAAACTTACTTCCCTGATTTCTTTGTTATAGCACTACGCAAATAGATTAGGAAGTTTATAAATTCTCAAACTCTCATTGCTTTTCATCTGTTAAATCACGGAATTTGTTGTTACAGGATATTTCATAATTCGCTCCTAATTATCTTTGGCAATAAAAACTATGTTGAGCTAATTTTAATTGTTCTAGAAAGCTTGATGATTTGTATAACATTAATAACAATTTTAAAAAACAACAATATGTTATAATTAAGATTAGCTAGCTAAAAATACCAATAGCTATAATACCTTTAAATTTATACAGTAGTGATTTTTTACCATGTTTGTACGAAACTTTTTAGGACTTTCCTTGGTAAGTCTTTTAGTTTCAGCTCCTCGAGTTAATCACCCGCAACCTACATTGACAAATCAGATGGAATCAGAGGCATCACAATTGCTGGCAATAGATTTTCCTGAATCAGATTCAAGAGGTGCGCCATCTAGAACTAGAGGAGCTGGGTCTCGTGGTCCATGTAATCCAATAATAAAAGAAAAATCAGGAGTCAACCTAACTGCTGTAATGCCACAAAATAATATAGGTACAACAGTTAGTCCTAACCCAACTGTCTATCTATATGTTCCAAAAAGCAGTAAACAAAAGGCAGAATTTGCTGTCTATGATTGGACAAATAGAGTCAGAGAACCAATATACATAACCAATATATCTCTGCCCCAGTCTGCTGGAATTGTGAAAGTAAATTTACCAAAAAATGTTGCATTACAACCGAATAACACTTATTTTTGGCATTTTGGTATAATTTGCAATCCATACCAGCGTAGCTTAGATTATTATATTAACGGATGGTTAAAACGTACCTCCCTAACTCCACAAACAGAAGCTAAATTGAAACAACTGGAGGAAAAACCATTAGAGCAAGCCAAACTCTATGCTGAATCATCTGTCTGGAGCGAAACTATCACAACTTTAGAAAAATCTCGTGCAGCTTATCCTAATGCCTGGAAAGAACTTTTACAATCAGTAGGACTAGGAAAAATTGCCGATAGCCAAATCTTTGATTTTTCTCAAGAAATACAATCCGATCAAAGATAATGAAAATTGTTAAATTATCTTGAAGATCGATAAGAAAAAATGACTGAATCAAGTTAGCTGGCCAATTTAAACGGCTAGCTAAATAAGGAATCGTAACATTTTCATGCTACTAATATCTAGTTAATATCTATAAATTAAAATTTGAAAACTTTAGCTACTTTTGGATACTATTTTCAGGATATTAAGGTTCATGGATTTATTCCACACCTTTTGACAGGGAATAACCTCTTAAAAATTTTGTATAGGGTTAATACCCTTGAGTATAATATGAATTAAGCTTAGTTTTAATTTTCTGTTATTTGAGTACAACCTTCCAATGTTTTCAAGATTTATATAGATATATTTAATACCAATTCACTTTAAAGATGTCACAAATAGTTGCAAACTTAAGATGTGAAATAATTTCCTGAAATTACTGTGTCATCAAAGTTTCGAGTCTATAAAATCTTAATGCCTGACTTTTGTACGGGGGTTTTCCTGACGGAATGCTCCGCATTCATGTCGGCTCTTAGCCGAAACATGTCGGCGACAGCCGAAAATGGCCATTACCTACGCACAACTTTCCTAAGGTCATGCTGCCGTAAACGTTTTATATGTCGCGTAGCAAAACGCCCCTACGACTTTTGACTTCCGTGAAACGGTATAACTTTGTCCAATTATTTAGCTTCAGTAGTTAACCCTGAGTGAAATCTCGTTATGATTTTCTAGGAGCAAGACTCAAATTATTCATCTGGCAGTGGCGCGGGGTGTGGATAACAACTCCCTGCATAACTGCTTTTGTTATCTTACTGCGCCTAACCGGAATATTACAGTTATGGGAGTGGAGTACATACGATTTTTATATCCGAAACAGACCTTTACCTACACAGGATCGGCGTATTGCCATAATTGGTATTGATGAAGCAGACATCCACAGAATAGGTCAACCCATTCTTCCCGATGCTACATACGCCAAGCTACTCGAAAAACTCAAAGCTATGGAACCCAGAGCTATTGGTTTAGATATTTACCGAGATTTACCTGTACCACCTGGTCATCAAGAATTAGTTAGAGTATTTCAAAATACTCCGAATCTAGTTGGTATTCAGAAAGTAGTAGAGGATGATAAACAAGAAGGAGTAGCACCACCACCAGCTTTAAAAGAAAAAGGACAGGTAGGGGCAAATGATATGATTGTCGATGCAGATGGCCGAGTCAGAAGAGGTTTATTTTTCTTAGATAATCAAGATGGGGAAAGAATACATAGTTTTGCTATACATTTAGCATTGCGTTATTTAAAAAAGGAAAATATTAAAGCAGAGAAAGTAGAAGGAACTAATAACTGGCGTATTGGAAATCAAATATTCATTCCCTTTGAAGAAAATGATGGTGGCTATGTGAAAACTGATGCGGGTGGGTATCAGTTATTAATCAACTATCGGGGGCCGAATGGTTATTTTGAAATTGTTAGTCTCACAGATATTCTTGAGGACCAGGTACCTCCAGACTGGGGACGCGATCGCATCATTCTCATTGGCAAAGTAGGAGAAAGTTTTAACGATCTATTCTATACCCCATATAGTAGTAGTTGGTTAAACTTGCCACAGCCAATGACAGGAGTAGAGGTTCAAGCAAATTTTATTAGTCAAATTATTAGTGCTACTTTAAATGAACGTTCCTTAATCGGAACTTGGTCTGAACCCCAGGAATGGTTATGGATTTTTATTTGGTCCGGAGTTGGAGCTACAGTTACATGGAACTGGCGAAATCAAACAAAACAATTTTTATCATTAGCTTTATTTAAATACCTAGGTCTAGAAATCTTTATTTTATTTGGTAGCACTTATATTGGTTTAATTTATGGTTGGTGGATTCCCGTTATACCACCTCTATTAGCATTAGTAGGTGCTTGCTTTGTCATTACAGGTTATGTTGCTGGTACTGCTAGTGGGATTAGAAAAACTTTTGGCCGTTATCTTTCCCAGGAAATAGTTAGTAATTTATTGGAAAGTAAAGAAGGTTTAAAAATAGGTGGTAAAAGACAAACTATTACTGTATTAGCTTCTGATTTAAGAGGATTTACAGCTCTTTCTGAGCAACTATCTTCAGAAGATGTAGTAGAAATTATTAATATTTATCTGCAAGATATATTAAAAATAATCACAGACTATGGCGGTAATATTGACAAGTTACTTGGTGATGGAATAATGGTTCTTTTTGGTGCTCCAATAGTTAGGGAAGATGATGCAGAAAGAGCAGTTGCTTGTGCTTTAGCAATGCAGTTAGAAATGGAGTCTATTAATAAGAAAATTAAAGTCTTAGGATTACCAGCTTTAGAGATGGGTATTGGTATTAATACAGGGGATGCAGTAGTCGGAAATATTGGCTCTGAAGAACATACCGAATATACCGCTATTGGTTGGGAAGTTAACTTAGCTTTTCGGATAGAAACTTATGCTATTGGGAATCAAATCTTGATTTCTAATTCTACTAAAGAAGCGATCGGTATTTCAAAATTAAGAATAGATAGTACCAAGGAAATCAAACCTAAAGGGATGAGTAATCCAATCAATATTTACGAGGTAGGAGGTATAGGAGGTAAATATAATCTGTTTTTACCAAGAGAAGAGGAAATATTATTACTTTTAGAAAAACCAATTCCCATCTTTTATTTGATTGTAGAAGGAAAACAAATTAGTAATACTGTATTTAAAGGCAATTTAATTAAGCTTTCTCAGAGAGGTGCAGAGATAGAGATGAATAAATTGGCTTCAACAGATTCAATACCATTACCCTACAGTAATCTTCAACTTAATTTATTGAAGCCTGACAATCAATCATTTATGAGTGAACATATTTATGGGAAAATATTAAAAGTAGAAGAAGCATCAAAAACTTTTTATATCCGTTTTACTTTCAAGCCTCAATCTGTTATTCAACAACTTGATAGTTTATATCAGTCTTCTTTAAAAAAGTAAATTTAAAGATAGCTATTAGAGGAAGTCTAGGTGTCCTAGATTTGAATAGCTATATTTGCCAGAAAATTTGGGTAGATGATATTGAATATCAATGTTCTTCTAGATAGTATTTCTGCAGTTCTTACTCAAGTTATCAAATAAGAGGTACTACTACTTTGATTACTTACCTAATTAGGAGACACAAGAATAAATTGCGACTAATATTAGCCGATAACCAAGGCGACAGAAGGGACGTATCGCTGCGCGACATGTTTGCGGAGCATTCCGGAACGGAAAACGCATTTTTGCCTGTGCAACGTCCGTACAAAGCGTCTACAGGTTTTCTTGTAGACATTGGGAGATACCCCCTCAGCAGGTCTTGTTTGCTGTGCATTGTTAACAAATGTTAGCAAAATTGTATCGGCGTTCGCAGAGGTTTTAATTACTTGACCATGCTAGAGATAACTTATCAGGATAGCGGTTACATAGTGGCCTGGTTTTGCACCACAAACTACTCTGTCTAAGGGCGATTATAGCACAATCTATAGCAACTATATCAATTTATGTGAATAAATATTAGCAAATCGACAATAGTTAATCAACCCCAACTATTTATGGTAGTGCGTCAAGGAAGTGTGGTCCGTGTGGTCCGTGTGGGGAGACTTCCCTTCCAGCAAGGAGGAATAATTGTAGGGTGTATCTTTATTGGGAAGTGTCAGCCACCTGTCCTAACTTTTTGGTTGCTCAACCTTTATACCAATTTGATAAATGTTTGCTACAAATACCTAGGGAATTTTTTAGGAGTCAGGAGACAGGAGTCAGGAGTCGTATGGGAATAGCTTTGATACTATTTCTAAGTTCATAAATCATCTTTTTAGTCACAAGGACATCCCTATAAAGTATGCACAATCCCTCTTATTATTCGTAACATTCTTTTTTAAAACTGGTATTATATCTCAGAGCTTTTAGACCATTATTGGCCAGCCCTACGCGACTTATCCCACACTTTGCTGATGCACAACCCTATTTATAAACCTCTGGACAAAGTGGCACTACCTCCACATACCACTACTCACTAATACCAAATTCAAAAAAGGCAGTTACATCTTAAGTTGTGATTTATTCCTAGAATAAAAAACTTGATAAATCCCATAAATTCTCAAAATTAAACCTTTTTTCCTATTTTTTATTATTTTTTTTCTTTGCCAGATGAGCTGTTGCCTGTGCCGTGACTGTAGCAATATTTTATGAAATTGGTATAACTCTAGCTCCTCGTCAGTTAGCTCCTGAAATACTGCCTGTTCTTCAGGAGTATTTTTTTTTCATGTATGGTCGGTAATGACTCAATCTGGTAACATAACCCTGACATATACTGCAAATAGAGTTAATTCAGCTAGTTCACAATTAATTCATCCTAGTTGTTATCTTTTTACTACTAATTACCACTAAAATTAGTTAGGGACATATTCATGATTTACACAACGGCACTAATTATAGCGGGTTTATCTGGGAAAATGAGGAATTTATACACTATATATAGTTTGACTTCGTAAGTCCTGATATTATAAAACTGATAACTGATAACTGAAATAACATCTACTTCGACCACTTTTAAAACGAGTAGTTTACAATTAATTCATCCAGGTTGTTATCTATTTTTACCAACAATATTTAATAATTATTAAGAATTGTTGGTTGAGTCACTTTAACTAACGATATTAATTAGATAACTATGAAATTAAAATCTCTACTTACTTCCGTCAGCTTCACATCTGGAATCTGGCTAATTTTACCTATATTATATTGGCAAAAACCAGTCAAAGCTCAAATAATACCAGACCAAACATTAGGTAAAGAAAGCACAAAAATCAGAAGTATAGACCAACTGAAAAAACAAATAGAAGGAGGTGCAATTAGAGGTTCAAACCTCTTCCACAGTCTGCAAGAATTTAATATAACTGAAAATCAAAGCGTCTACTTCACAAATCCAATCGGAATTGAAAATATATTAACAAGAATCACAGGAAAAAATGCCAGTAATATCTTAGGAAAACTAGGAGTAGAAGGAGCAGCCAACCTATTTTTAATCAATCCCAACGGCATATTTTTCGGACCCAACTCCAGCCTAGACATTCGCGGTTCATTTATCGCCACAACAGCAGACGAAATCAGACTAGGAGAAAATGGAATATTCAGTGCCACAAACCCGCAAAATAGTAACCTATTATCCGTAGCACCATCAGCCCTATTTTTCAATCAAATAGCAACTCAAACAGGAAGCATTATTAATAGTTCAACAGCAGGAGAAACAGGATTACAAGTCCCGACAGGAGAAACCCTAGGATTAATAGGAAATCAAGTCATAATTGACGGTGGAAAACTAACAACAGAACAAGGAAGAATCGAAATAGGGAGCGTCGGAAATCAGAGTTTAATTGAAATAGAAAACACAGAAAATAATTATGAATTAAATTATTCAGAAGTAGAAAACTTCAACAATATAGAACTAAAAAATAACGCCGTAGTAGACGTAAGTGGAGAAGGAAGTGGAAAGATACAAATACAAGGAAAAAAGATACAAATAACAGAAAAATCAAGAATTCTAGGCAACACATTAGGAACCCAAGCAGGAGGCAGCATATCATTAAGCGCCAGTGAATCAATAGAAGTAAATGACAGCCTAGTAGATGCCGATGTCGGACAAGGAGCAACAGGGGACGGAGCAAGTATAACAACCAATAGTCCGAATTTAATACTAACAAGTGGAGGACAAATTAGTACAGCAACATTTGATTCAGGAGGAAGTGGAGAATTAACAGTAAACGCCCAAGAGATAGTAGTAATAGGAGCATCATCAGACGGTCAAAACCTCAGCGGTTTATTTACAGACGTATTACCAGGAGCAACAGGTAGAGGGGGAGATATGACCATCAACACTCAAAGCTTAAAACTATTCACTGGTGGGCAACTAGGAGCCAACGTATTAGGAGAAGGAGTTGGAGGAAACTTAACAGTAAACGCCCAAGAAATAGAAGCAAGTGGCACAATACCAGTAAACTTAACAGACCCACAACAACAACTACAAGTGCAAGCCTTAAATGGGCAACTTCCCGCAGCAATTTTAGCCATAGTCATACCACAAGCAGAAGGAAATAGTGGAAAATTAACAATAAATAGCGATCGCATCCTTTTAGAGAATGGAGCGCAAATAGGAATAGGAACATTTGGGTCAGGTAACAGTGGAGAACTAGTAGTCAAGGCAAAAGAGATACGAGTAGTAGGAACTTCAGCAGATGGGTTATTGCCAAGTAGCTTTAATAGTTCGGTCTTATTTGGAGCAACAGGAGAAGGTGGAAATATTAATATTGAGACCGAAAGTTTAACTCTAGAAGATGGGGGACAAGTAAGAGCAGGAACATCTGGAGTTGGAAATAGTGGAGATGTAAGAGTGAAAGCGAAAGAAATTAACTTACGAGGTAGTTCTGAGAATGGTAGGTTTGCCAGTAGTATTCAAGCCTCTGTAGAGGATCTATCAGACCTAGTTCCTGGGGCATTGGGTAGTGGAGATGGAGGACAAGTATTAATAGAAACTGAACGGTTGAGTCTGGAAAATGGAGCCGAAGTTAGTGCTAGCACATTTGGGGAAGGACAAGGTGGAAGTATTGAAATTAATGCTGCTGATGTTGAAATTAGTAACAGTTTTATTACTGCTGAGAGCAATGATAGCAACAACTCTAATAGTCTCACCAACATTACTATTGGAAATGGAGGAAATTTAACAGTTAATACTCAACGTCTGAATTTGAAGGATGGAGGCAGACTTCTAGCAGCTACATCCACTGGAGGTCAAGGAGGAAATATTACTATCAATGCCACAGAAATAGAAGCAGTAGGTAGTTCACCAGAAACCAATAGTCCCAGTGGTATAGATAGCCGAGTCAAATTAGGAGCTACAGGAAACGGTGGCAACTTAACAATAAACACCCAACGTCTGATACAAAGGGATGGAGCAGTCATTCAAGCAGGAGTTTTCAGTTCTGGTCAAGGAGGAAACATTACAGTCAATGCTACAGAGATTGAATTATCTGGTAATGGTACAACTCGGAATATAATTCAAGAAGTATCACCTTTGATCCAAAGCGCAAGTGGAGAAGTTCCTAGTTCTTTGATAACCACTGTTCTGCCTGGTGCAACAGGAAAAGGTGGGAATTTAAGCATCAATACCCAAAGTTTGACCCTGCGAGATGGAGGGTTAATTGGTACAGGAACATTAAGTTCAGGTGAAAGTGGAGATTTAACAGTAAGAGCAAGAGAAATTAATTTGATAGGTACTAACCCTACTGGTCAACTTCCTAGTAGTCTGTTTACCACAGTTTTGTCAGGAGCCACGGGAAACGGAGGCAACTTAACCATTGATACCGAACGCCTCAGCTTGAGAAATGGTGGCCAACTCAGAGCGGGTACATCTGGTAATGGTCAAAGTGGAGACTTAACAGTAAGAGCCAAAGATATTGAAATCACTGGTCGTGGTGACGATGGTATACTTCCTAGCAGTATACTTGCTGGTGTAGAAGACTTAAGCAACTTATCTTTGGGTCAAGGTAAAGGAGATGGAGGTAACGCATTTATTCAAACAGAACGCTTAACTATTTTGGATGGAGCTGAAGTTAGTGTCATCACAGAAGGTGACGGTCAAGCTGGAAATCTTATCGTTAATGCTACTGACAATATTACCATCTCTGGAGTCAGTTCTATTACTGGTAACTCCAGTGCTATCACTGCTGGCAGCGAGTTAGGCGCAACACGACCAGGTGGAAACCTTAATATTACTACCCCGACTCTCAACCTCAGTAACGGTGCTGTTGTTACTGCTAGAAGTCGCAGCAACTCTAATGGTGGTAATATCATGTTAAATGTAGATAATCTCAATGTCGCCAGTGGCGCTCAAATTCTCACCTCTAGTTTCAATGATGGTAATGCGGGAACTATTAGTATTAATGCCGATACTGCTATTACTCTTTCTGGTAGTGATGTCAATTTTAATGACCGACTGGCTAATTTTGGAGCAGAAAATATTGATACTGATGGGGCAGAAACTGCTATTACTTCTCGTTCTCGTGGTAATGGTAATGCTGGCTCTGTTACTATCAATACACCTTCTTTGAGAGTAGAAGACCAGAGTATTATTAGTGTTAGCAGTTCTGGTAGTGGGGTAGCAGGTTCTCTTTTGATTAATGCTCCAACTATTCAAATCAATAATGGTACTCTCAGCGCTGAAACTGCTGCTGGAGAACAAGGCAACATTACCATACAAGCAAGAGAAATTAACCTAAAAAATCAGAGTGCTATTACTACAAATGCTACTAACTCTGCTACAGGTGGGGATATTAATATTGAGACAAAATTTTTAATTGGTTCAGACAACAGCAATATTAGTGCTAATGCCATAGTTGGTCAAGGTGGTAATATTGGCATTACAACAGAAGGAGTATTTCTGGATAATAGTAGTGAAATTACTGCCACCTCAGCTTTAGGTATAGATGGTTCAGTAGAACTGAATACCCAGGTAGACCCGACTCAAGGGGTGGTTAAAGTATCTGCTAATGTGATAGATGCTTCCTCATTAGTGGCACAAAATTTATGTGCAGCAACGAGTGAGGAAATACAAGGAAGTTCTTTTGTGATTACAGGTAGAGGTGGCCTCCCCCCCGATCCGACTCAACCATTAACAGTATTGAGGGGAACTGTGGGGTGGGAAAGTAAAAGTAATACACAACAGAACGCAAAATTTGTGATGTCTGAGTTTCAACAACCTGTGGTGGTTTATCGTCAGCCAGAAACTCAGAAAGTGCCACAAATTACTCAGGCAATGGGTTGGGTTATGACTGAATCTGGTAAAGTAACCCTGACATCTACTGCAAATAGAATTAATTCAGCTAGTCCACAATTAATTCATCCTAGTTGTTATCTATTTTTAGGGAGTAAGGAGTAGAGGACTTTGCTGATTTTAGTAAGGTGTAGAAAAAACTGGTAGTGCGTCAAGGAAGTGTGGGAAGTGTGGGAAGTGTGGGAAGGGTGGGAAGTGTGGGAAGTCTGGGAAGTCTGGGAAGGGTGGGAAGTGTGGGAAGTGTGGGAAGTGTGGGAAGTGTGGGAAGTGTGGGGAGGGTGGGAAGTAGGAGAAATAATTGTACCTGTATCTTTATTGGGAAGTGTCTGCCTTTCGTGCTAACTTTTTAGTCTCAAAGGCTAAAAAATTTGCACTTTTTTCGCGACCATGTGGGCGCTCAACCTCTATATATCAGTGCTTTTAGATTATATTGGCCAGCCCTACGCGACTTATCCCACACTTTACTGATGCACAACCAAAAAGCTCCTTCCTAGCTCCTGACTCCTAACTCCTGACTCCTGATAACTGATAGCTGATAACTGAATATGATTTTCTGGATAATAATTCTAATTTTTTTCTCCTATTTTTCTACTAAACCTGCTATTGCTCAAATAACTCCTAGACCAGTTGACCCTAGTCCTCAACCTTTACCACAAGTAAAACCATTACCACCACCAGATGATTTACTCCAACCACAACCAGTTCCATCTCTTTCTCCCGAATATCCTCCTCTGCAAATTCCTGGTAAGATTACTGTTAACCAATTTGCTGTTGTTGGTAGTACAGTTTTTAGTCCAACAGAATTAGCAGAAGTTCTGAAACCTTTTACAGATAGACCTATTTCTTTTGCCGAATTACTTGAAGCACAAACAACAGTAACTCAGCTATATTTTGACCAAGGATATGTCACTTCTGGAGCTTTTATTCCACCACAAACTTTGGAAGATGGCACTGTTATAATAGAAGTTATTGAAGGACAAGTTGAAGAAATTGAAATTTCCGGACTGAAACGACTTAATTCTAGTTATATTCGCAGTCGTATTGAATCTGGTATTCAAACACCTCTAAATCAAAATCAGTTATTTCAATATTTACAGTTATTACAACTCAACCCTTTAATTGAAAGATTATCTGCTAATTTAACAGCAGGAACTCGTCCTGGTTTGAGTAGGTTAGAAATAGAAATTGAAGAAGCACCAGCTTTTTTTGCTCAACTTTCTGCTGATAATTTACGTTCTCCTAGTGTGGGTACTGTTCGTCTTCAAAGTCAAATTTCTCATAATAATTTGACTGGGTTTGGCGATCGCCTTAATGCCACTTATTATCGTACAGAAGGTAGTGATACTCTTGATGATTTGAGTTATACTATCCCCATTAATTCTAAAAATGGTACTATTAGTTTACGTCATCGTCGTACCAGTAGTGAAATTATTGAAGAGCCTTTTAATGAATTAGATATTGATACAAATTCTCAGACTTATGAAATGAGTTTTCGCCAACCTATTTATCAAACTCCTAGTACAGAAATTGCTGTGGGTTTAACAGGTTCTGTAGAAGAATCACAAACTACTCTTTTAGATGAACCTTTTCCTGGTTCTATAGGAGCAGAAGATGATGGGGAAATTAATATTTCTTCGCTGCGTTTTTTTCAGGAATATGCTTTTAGAAGTACCAAAGATGTATTTGTGGCAAGGTCAGAATTTTCTCTAGGAATAAATGTTTTAGGTGCTACTGTTAATAATCAAGCTCCAGATGGAAGATATTTTTCTTGGCGAGGACAAGCACAATATTTACGTTTATTAGCACCAGAAACAGTATTTTTAATTAGGTCAGATCTTCAGTTAGCTCCTAGAAGTTTGTTTCCCCAAGAACAGTTTAGTTTAGGAGGAGGATTAAGTGTAAGGGGATATCGTCAGGATGCTTTACTTGCTGATAATGGTGTGTTTATTTCTAGTGAGTTTCGGTTTCCTATTCTACGAGCAAGAAAGTGGGATGCTACTTTACAATTAAGTCCTTTTGTTGATTTTGGTACTGTTTGGAATAGTAATGAATTAGAATTAATTGAGGATACTTTATCTTCTGTCGGTGTGGGTTTAAGGTTCCAAGTCGGAACTCGTTTTTCGGCTCAATTAGATTGGGGTATTCCTTTTGTTGATATAGATACTAATGGAGATTCTTTGCAGGAAGAAGGCGTATATTTTTATATTAGATATAGAGCTTTTTAATTGATAATTAATAATTAATAATTAATAATTGATAATTGATAATGAAAACTATTTATAATTATTTATTGGTAATGAAGCTGATAGCTGACTGCTGACTGCTTAAAACAGATGGTATAGCAATCCTAAATAGGTTTTAACATTTAATCGTAGGGGTTTGGTTTCCAAATCCTATTTATACCAAATTGATAAATGTTGGCTACAAATAGCTAGGGTATTTTTTAGGAGTCAGGAGTCAGGAGTCAGGAGTCAGAATGAATGGCTTCGATACTGTTTTTTAGGTTATAAATTATCTTTTTCTCTTGGTGCGCGTTCCCTTGCGCCGTGAGACGGCGCGGGGTCGCACCGCTTTGTCAAAGGGACATCTCCTGTAATGTCTTTTTATTACCCTTATTATTCGTAACATTCTTTTTTCAAAATGGTATTACGCGTTCGGTTTGGAGACTAAACCCTTACATTTTTTTTTCACAAGTTATTTAGGATGACTATATGAGGTTTGGGGAAAGGAGACTAAACCCTTACATTTTTTTTTCACAAGTTATTTAGGATGACTATATGAGGTTTGGGGAAAGGAGACTAAACCCTTACATTTTTTTTTCACAAGTTATTTAGGATGACTATATGAGGTTTGGGGAAAGGAGACTAAACCCTTACATTTTTTTTTGACAAGTTATTTAGGATGACGATATGAGGTTTGGGGAAAGGAGACTAAACCCTTACATTTTTTTTTGACAAGTTAT
>NZ_JBNHEQ010000083.1:21086-31286 GCF_050016015.1 Dapis hubbardiae BLCC-M172 | reverse complement strand
TTAGGATGACGATATAATGATAACTAATAACAATCAAATAAATTGAAATCATGAGTTTTTTAACATTAAATTTAGATACAGTTAAACTGAGTGATGAACAGTTCTACAAAATCTGTCAAAATAACCGCGAATTACAATTTGAACGTAATACTAAGGGAGAATTAATTATTATGTCCCCAGTGGGAGGTGAAAGTGGTAATAGAGAAGCTGACCTAATTATTGATTTGGGAAACTGGAATAGGCAAACTGGTTTAGGTTATACATTCAGTTCTTCTACTATCTTTAAATTGCCTAATGGTAGTGACCGCTCTCCAGATGCAGCTTGGATTCGTAAAGAACGTTGGGAAACTCTTACTGTAGAACAAAGACGTAAATTTTCCCCCATCGCACCAGATTTTGTTATTGAGTTAAGGTCAGCAACTGAAAATTTAAAAATATTACGTTCTAAAATGGAGGAATATTATAGATGCAGGGGTATTATTAGGGTGGTTAATTAATCCTCAAGACCAGCAGGTAGAAATTTATCGCCAGGAGCAAGA
Organism: Dapis hubbardiae BLCC-M172; assembly: GCF_050016015.1. Taxonomy (NCBI): domain Bacteria; kingdom Bacillati; phylum Cyanobacteriota; class Cyanophyceae; order Oscillatoriales; family Microcoleaceae; genus Dapis; species Dapis hubbardiae. Next base: position 30,747 of record NZ_JBNHEQ010000083.1, on the reverse strand, counting down.
TGTGGAAGTGCAAAATATTCCTACAAATTTGTCGGGTGAAAATGTCTTGCTCGGATTTAATTTAAGTTTATCTCAATACTTTTAAATCTAGAGAAATGGAGAGTTTTATTAACATTCAAATAAGTTGAAATTATGAGTATTTTAACATTAAATTTAGATACAGTTAAATTGAGTGACGAACAGTTCTACAAAATCTGTCAAAATAACCGCGAATTACAATTTGAACCTAATACTCAAGTTTCAAATAAGCTATGAAGGAGTTAGTAAATGGAAGTAGAAAGTTGCCGAGTTCATCCTAGTATGTGGAGAAGTAACCCACTTTTATTTATTCTCTATCTGTGTTTAATTCTATTATTTGGAGTCGGAATTTTATTGCTACTTATATGGTGGATTAAAAGTCAAAATACAACATTAATAGTAACAGACAAGCGTACAATTTTACAACAGGGTCTACTAAGTAGATACACTAATGAAGTAATGCACGTTCACATTCGTAATATTCAAATTCAACAAAATATGATGGAACGCTTGTTTAATATTGGCACTATCAAAATAGCTAGTGCTGGAACAGGGGATATAGAAATTTCCATATCGGGTATTCCCGCACCTAACAGAATTAAGGCAACAATTGACCATTATCGTTTATAAAGACTCAAGCATAACAATACTAAAATTTTTGCTACATTTTCCCTCATTTTTCAGGCTATGCTTTACAAACATCTTTCTTAACATAAAACGTAGACATTAGAGAGAAGTTATGTAATTTCCCTTAATATCATGTCCGAATGATTAGGTATAAATAAAATATTTGGCGATCGAGAGGATATATTTTAATCTCTCCCCTACTCCCCTACTCCCCTACTCCCCTACTCCCCTACTCCCCTACTCCCCTACTCCCTTACTATCTTAATTATAAGTGTTCAACCGGACATGGTATAACTGGATATTTCGGGAGAGTCAACGTATTTAATGCTTAGGCTTTTCTCTCCCCACTTCCCCATCTCTCCACCCCCCCATCTCTCTATCAGAAAAGGGTTTTAGGAGTTCCTTATAAGCGATAGCTTTTTTAGGAGAGATAGGGATAAAAATCCGTGGCATTCTTTTTCATACTTGATACAAAATAATACTATTAATAATATCTCACCCCTAAAAGCAGGGTTTTAATAAAAATTACATTAATGAGGTTTTATGCTGAATTTATTCTTGGTTAAAATATGCCTTCTTGCTTCTGTATTTTTGCTTCTGCCTTCTACCTTAATTTTGAGAATTAAAACAAAAGAAGTTCAGGCTATTTCTCTGAACAATAATCAAGTAAAAACTAGCCAAATAAATTGGGATATACTAACTCAAGCCTCGACCATATCGGCTAGTAGATTAGAAGCACAAGCACAACAACTTTTTCAAAAAGGAGATTTGTCTGGAAGTATACCTTTGTTAGAAGCAGCTATTAAGAATTATGCAGCTCAAGGTGATGATTATGCTCAGATAAGAGCGCTCAGAAATTTAGGTTTAGTTTATCTCAAACTAGGAAAATGGCAAAAGTCAGAAGATATACTTAATAATTGTTTAAATCTAATTCAACAAATATCAAATAATCAAACAACAGCACAACTTACGGCTAGTGTTTTAGAAGTAAAAGGTCAATTACTATTATCTATTGGTCAAGCAGAAGCAGCTTTAAATACTTGGAAAGAAGCCAGTAAAATTTATCAAGAAATTGAAAACTATCTAGGATTAACTCGTAGTAATATTAATCAATCTCAGGCTTTACAAGCATTGGGTTTATATTCTCAGGCATTGAAACAATTAGAAATAGCTAGAGAAAATTTGCAAGACCAGCCAGATACTATTATTAAAGCAAAAACATTACAAAGTTTAGGCGATGTAATGCGAGGGATAGGTCAGGTAGAAGCATCTCAAACAGTTTTAGAGTCTAGTTTGGCAATAGCAGAAAATTTACAAGCACCAGAAGAAATAGCTATAATTTTAATTAGTTTAGGTAATACAGCTATACTTCTAGAAAATCCCGAAGCAGCTAATTTATTCTATCAAGAAGCAATAGAGAAATCACCTGTAGCAGAAATTAAAATTCAAGCAATGCTAAATCAGTTAAATCTATTTGTAGAACAAAAACAAGATTTTGCTGCGACAGAATTAGTTAAAAATATCGATAATTTACTGAATCAATTACCAATTTCTCAAATTGCTATTTATGTCAGAATCAATCTAGCCCAGAGTTTAATAGAATTACGAAAAATAGTATTGGCAAATGACAATAATCAACCATTATATTCAACATTAAAAATTGCCGATTATTTGGTAAAAGCAGTTCAACAAGCAAGAAATTTAGCAGACACAAGAGCCGAATCTTATGCTTTAGGTAATTTGGGAAAATTATATGAGCATAATCAACAATGGAATGAGGCAAAAGACTTAACAGAAAAAGCTTTAAATTTAGCTCAATCTATTAATGCTGCTGATATTGTTTATCAGTGGAAATGGCAATTAGGTCGCATATTGACAGCTCAAGAAAATAAAGACGAAGCTATAGTCGCTTATTCTCAAGCAGTAGAAACTATCCGTACTCTCCGCAGTGATATAGTTGCCGTAAGTTCAGAATTAAAGTTTGATTTTCGAGATAGTGTAGAACCAATTTATCGTGAATTAGTAGAGTTACTTTTACAACCATCTGAGTCTGGTAAAACAGATACTATTAGTCAAGAAAATTTGAGACAAGCACGAAAAATAATTGAAGCTTTACAGTTAGCTGAACTGGATAATTTCTTTCGGAATGCTTGTTTAGATGCTCAACCAGTAGAAATAGATTTGGTAGATAAAAATGCAGCTATTTTCTATACAATTGTTTTGGAATATCGGCTGGCGGTCATCTTAGCTATACCAGAAAAACCTCTAGTTTATTACACAACAAATATATCAAAACAAGAAGTAGATTCAACTGTTCAAAGTCTGCAGGATGCTCTGACAAAACCTCAAAAAAGAATCTTTGTCGAAAACTATTGGGAACCTGCTCAAAAAATCTATAATTGGTTAATTAATCCTATTGACAAACAATTAGAAGCTAATAAGATAAAAACTTTAGTATTTGTATTAGAAGGAAGTTTGCGTAATGTTCCTTTAGCTAGTCTTTATGATGGTGAGAAATATTTAGCTGAGAATTATAATGTGGCGATCGCTCCGAGTCTGGAGTTAATAGATCCCCAACCATTAGCACGGAAGAAACTGGAAATACTGAGCATGGGAATAACTGAAGGTCGTCAAGGTTTTCCACCACTACCGAATGTGAGAAAAGAATTAGAGGATATTCAAAATCAAACTTCTAGTGAAATTTTACTGAATGAGTCGTTTACAGAAGAGGAAGCTAATACTGAAGTTGTTAATACTACTTATCAAGTAATTCATATCGCAACCCACGGCGAATTTAGTTCCAATATTGAGGATACTTTTATTTTGACTTGGGATGAGAAAATTAATGTTGAGGAATTACGAAATATGATTAGATCGGGTACTCAGCAAACCAGACCAATAGAATTATTAGTATTGAGTGCTTGTCGTACTGCTGCTGGAGATAACCGAGCAACATTAGGGTTAGCTGGAATTGCCGTGAGAGCGGGTGCAAGAAGTACCATTGCTAGTCTGTGGTATGTGAGTGATGAAGCGACTGCTGTATTGATGAAAAATTTATATCAAGAGTTAACAAACCCAGAAATTACGAAAGCAGAAGCTTTGCGTCGAGCGCAAGAACAAATTTTAAAGGATGCTCAAACAGGAATAATAAATCCAGAATTTCAGCATCCCTATTTTTGGTCAACTTTTATTTTAGTTGGTAATTGGCTGTAAATAATTGATAATTGATAATTGATAATTGATAATTTTTTATTGGTTGTTTGATTTGGTTGATTTGACAATAGTTGTTAGGAGTTTTAAGAGTTCTATAAAGTTAATTTCTGAGAATATAGCAATCCTATTTTATTAACGCTAAACAAAAATATGATTAGACAAAAAAAGATGATTAGACAAATAATTGAATCTGACTGGGGTTGTATTGCTGAAATTGAAAAGCAAGCTTATCCTTCCATTATAGAGTCTACTGGTGTCCGTAGGACGAATGCAGAGTCTATTGATGTCCTACGCGCGAAAAATATCCTTTCTCCTGAAACTTGCTTTGTATTTGAAGTTGATTCTATAGTTGTGGCTTTTTGTTTATCACACCCATATCCGGCAAACTCTCCTCCCAGCTTAAATAGCAAGATTGATGAAGTAATTCAAAGTTCAAATTTGTTCATTCATGATATGGCTGTTAAACAAACTCATTCTGGACAGGGTATTGCCACCAAACTATTTAACCATCTATTATCTGTTGCTGTAAAACTTAATTATCATTCTATGTCTCTCGTTGCAGTCCAAAATGCTTTTTCTTTCTGGGCTAAATTTGGTTTTGAGATTGTTGAAAACTTTTCTGTAGACTCATCCTATGACAAAACATCGGTATTAATGAAATTAGAAAATCTTGCTGAAGCACTAGGATATAGTAAATTAAAATCATCCCGCATTTATGCAACGCCCATAGCTAGATTCACCAAAGCCGATAATTGATAATTGATGATTACTATATCCGAATCCGAGTCATTGCGACTGAAATCGAAAATCTCAAAACTATTGCGCAATAGTTTAATGACAGCCAAAATAGCTATGTTACTATAACAGTATCTAAGAGAAGTAGTCGTGCAAAATTAATAATTTCGTCTCTAAGTCTGACAGAGTGAGAAGTTAATGCACAATTAATTTTGCTTAAGCACTTATAAAAACCGTTGCGCGACACTTGAAATAAAAATCAACTATTGTACAATAGTTGAATGAATAATCAAGCAAAGAGAAAGGAAGCGATCGCTAGTTATATCATATCCGGTTGAATGGGTTTGGAGACTAAACCCCTACGAAGATTTTAGGAAAGCAGAAGGAAGAAGGTTTTTTCCATTGTCATCTTAATTTTATATACGCTCCAATGCTACCGGACTTGATATTATATACAATCCGGATAATTACTATAGCTTGCGTCCGCAGCGACTGGAACGGAGTGGAAGGTTTGCGGAGCATTCCGGAACGGATAGCAATCTCAGAGATGCGCAGAGATTGCTTCCGCTTCGTCGCTGCGGACAACTGTTCAACCGGATTTTATATTAAACACTTTATCTAAAAATCTCAAAACTATAACGTAATAGTTTTAATCACTATTGGTAAAGACTTTAATTTGGGCAAAGGTTTGGAGACCAAACCCCTACAGTATTTATTGACATACTCCCGACGTTGCCCTTACGGGACAAAGCGGGATTCTTCAGTCTGGGAAACCCTGACCGCTGTTTATACAGAGGTGATGTCCTCCCCCTGTGTTGATCTGGATAATAACAAAATGTACCTAGCTTGTCAAAGGCATATGAACAGCTTATGAAGGTATCCGAATCTTAGCCCTGGGTTTCCCATACGACGCTAAAGGTGCGGGAGAGCGCGGGACTTCCCGTCAGGGAAGTTAAAAGTCAGAAGTAGGAGCATCTTGCCCCCGTATATTATAGCAACCGACTCGCTCAAAAGTCTAAAAACTGTTGCACAATAAACATCTCCCAAAAAGAGGGAGTAGGGGGAAATAATTGATTTTATTATTGACGATCGCCAGATGTCTAATAGTTTAATCAGGACTTACGCAAAGAAACCGGGTTTTTAGGATAAATCGTTGTTTTTAACAATAAATATTGACGAAAAAACCCGGTTTCTCGGTTCGCATGGCTTTAGTCCTGAATTATCAATTATCCATTATTCATTAATCTAATTCTCCTTCTAAAATAGTAGCGATCGCCACACTTGCATTATCTTGAAATTCTCGGACATTAACTCTATTTAACAAGAAAATTGACAGTATCATTCCTATTCCTGCTGCTATAAAAACCAAGCCATAAGCAAACATTGGTACATCAAATAAAAACCGACCAAAATCCAAAGCAGCACCACCAATAACTGTAGATAAACCTCTTGCCATTGCTTGTGCTAATCCCCAAGCACCGATAAAAGTTCCCGCTGTTTCTGCTACGGTTAAATCTAACATTAAACTGAGAGAAGCAGTAGTAGTTAAACCAGCAGCCAAACCATACAAAAATAAAGCACTTTTAAATAAAGAAACTTTACCAGTAAACCCAGACATAACTATCAAGATAAAACTAATAGTTGTTGCTATACATCCAACTTTTAAAGAATTTTTCTTACCCAGTCTTGGTACTACTAAAAATCCTGTTGTACCTAATCCAATTAAAGTTCCCATTCCCGAAACAGCATTCAATCTAGTAGTCTCAGAAATTGCCATAGAAAATATTTCCCCACCGTAGGGTTCTAAAACTGCATCTTGCATAAATAAACTAATAATTAGAACAAATACAAACGTAAAAAATAAACCCGTTTGTCGATTAGCCGTTAAAATCTTTAAAGTTGTTGCCAGAGTAATTTTATCTTCCCGGTTAGCAATAGTTGAACGGGTGCGATAACGAGAGTATTTTTGTTCAACTCCCACAGTACCAACAAAAGCAAAAACCAACACAATTGCTGGTACTTTAATAAACAAACTATTAACAGAAGCTTTAACAGTTTCTAATGGAGCATCCACACCAACTTGCTTCAACAAAATACTACTGGTAATCGCGCCAATAATAATTCCTACCATCAACATTGACCATACTATACCCACAACTTTAGAGCGATTATCCTCATCAGAAACATCTACTAATAAAGCAGCAAAAGGTGTACCACTAGCACTTAAAGCCAAACCATAAATTATAAACATTAAACCTAATATACCAATCCAAAAATAAGTAGGATTAGTCCAACCATTAATTCTTAAACTATCACCAACCTGCCACATAACTTGCACGGCAAAAAAAGCAGTCACCGTAAAAAAAACAGCTCCTATCCACATATAACCAGTCCGATGTTGACCAAATAAAGGTTTAGCATCAGACATACTCCCAAACCAAACTCTTGCTGGTGCCATAAATTGATATAATGACAAAGTTATTGCTACAATCGTGGCTGGTATTACTAATTCAGTAATCATCACTCGGTTTAAAACTCCGAGAGTTAAAACTGACATTATCCCTAATCCCATTTGATAGAAACCTAATCTAAACATGGTGAATAAATTAAGTTTGGGCGGAATTTTTTGATTGTCAATATTATCTGGTTTTTCTACTTGCAAATCTTCGGTTGTCATGGTTATATTAATAGGAGTGAATTAATATCTATTTAGATAGAAATTTGACTGACAATAGCTTATATAACCGTAGGTTGGGTTGAGAAACGAAACCCAACATTTAAGGGATTTGCAACTTAATAAAGTACCAATTATTAGTACATAAAAAAAGCCTGTTTCTGTCATTGCGAGGCGGTGATATTAGACTCAACCTTAATCGGAAAGAGTCAACCTAGCCGAAGCAATCTCTACTCTATAAATTAGCTGGTAGTCTATTTTTTTGCTAGTCCCTAGGGTTTTGTTGGGTTTCACTCCGTTTAACCCAACCTACATTTTTAGATGTGTCAGTCTACTACTAAGCAAATCATTATACATTAATTAGGAAATTTTTCAACATGGCAACAACTTCTTTAGGTAAAACAGGAATAAAAGTTAATCCCATTTGTATTGGCACCTGGGCTTGGGGCGATACACTTTTTTGGAATTATGGCAGTAATTATGGTGCAAATGAAGTAGAAGCTGCTTTTAAAACTTCTTTAGAAGCTGGCATAAATTTCTTTGATACTGCTGAAGTTTATGGCAATGGTTTATCAGAAGAATTGCTAGGAAAATTTATGCAAGAAACTGAACAACCTGTGCAAATTGCTACTAAATATGGTCCGATGCCTTGGCGGTTTTTTCCAGAGTCGGTTGCTGATGCTGTAACTGCTAGTTTGAAACGATTAATAGTGCCGAAAGTTACTCTTTATCAAGTACATTGGCCGTTCACTTTTTTGATGAGTCAGGAAACTTTATTAAATGCTTTAGCAGATGAAGTTAAGCAGGGCAGAATTGAAGCGGTTGGTGTTAGTAATTATTCTGCGGAAGAGATGCGTCAAGCTTATGAAATTCTAGAAAAAAGGGGAGTAATATTAGCAACAAATCAAGTGAGATATTCTTTGCTTTCTCGTCAAATAGAAAGTAAAGGAATTTTGCAAAAAGCTAGGGAATTAGGAATTACAATTTTAGCTTATAGTCCTTTAGCTCAAGGATTATTAACTGGCAAATATACTGTCGAAAAACAACCTATGGGCGCTCGTAGATTTGATTCTCGTTTTCAGAAGAGTGGTTTAGAAAAAATTGCACCTGTCATGTCTTTGTTAACAGAAATTGGGGATAAATATGATAAGACTGTGGCACAAGTTGCACTTAATTGGTTGATTTTTCAAGATAGTGTAATTCCTATTGCTGGTTGTAAAAATTCTGAACAAGTTCGACAAAATGCAGGAGCAATAGATTGGGAAATGACTGAGGAGGAATTTAATCAATTGGAAGAAATTACTCGCCCTTGGTTAAGTTGAGTTTATCCCACTAATACTAAATGAGTTGCTATTAGTGGGGATAATCAAATTTTGGCTGGGAGTATTGATGTAGCTTTTCTATTTTCTTAGCGGGAAGTTCAGTAGGGTGCGTTAGAGAAGCGTAACGCACCAAAAAAGAGAAAATGATGGTGCGTTACGGCATAATTTTAGATTTGACATACCAATCATACCTATACAGAAATGCCTAACGCACCCTACTGTATTCTGAAAAAGTGTTTCTATTTTTTGAACGGACTAGCGGGAGTATTGATGGAGCTTTTCTATTTTCTTAGCGGACTCAAAGTTAAGGGGTCTTCTAGGGAGTCTTCAAAAATAGCTCCTTTCTCAATGAGTTCTTGTTTTAATTCTCTAGTCATCCCTAAACTATTACTGCTAAATTTAGCATTCGTTACTATAGACTTTTCAAAGTCAACTCCAATGAGGTTAGTTTCACTGAGGTCTGCTTCAAAGAGGTCAGCTTCAAAGAGGTTAACTCCACTAAGGTTAGCTCCACTAAGGTTAGCTCTACGGAGGTCAACTCCACTGAGGTCAGCTTCAAAGAGGTCAGCTCTAATGAGGGATCTACTAAGGTTAGCTCCACTGAGGTTAACTCTACGGAGGTTAGCTCCACTGAGGTCAGCTTTAAAGAGGCTAGCTCCACTAAGGTTAGCTCCACTAAGGTTAGCTCCTCTGAGGTTAGCTCCTCTGAGGTTAGCTTCCCTGAGGTTAGCTTCACTGAGGTTAGCTTCACTGAGGTTAGCTCCACTGAGGTTATATCCACTGAGGTTATATCCACTGAGGTTAGCTAGACTAAGGTCAGCTTGACTGAGGTTAGCTAGACTAAGGTCAGCTTGACTAAGGTCAGCTTGACTGAAGTTAACTCTACTGAAGTTAACTCCACTGAGGTTAACTCTACTAAGGTTAACTCCACTGAGGTTAGCTTCACTGAGGTTAGCTTCACTGAGGTTAGCTTCACTGAGGTTAGCTCCACTGAGGTTAGCTCCAATGAGGTTAGCTCCAATGAGGTCAGCTCCACTAAGGTTAGCTCCACTAAGGTTAGCTCCAATGAGGT
>NZ_JBNHEQ010000083.1:0-20986 GCF_050016015.1 Dapis hubbardiae BLCC-M172 | reverse complement strand
CCAATGAGGTCAGCTCCACTAAGGTTAGCTCCACTAAGGTTAGCTCCAATGAGGTTAACTCCAATGAGGTCAGCTCCACTAAGGTTAGCTCCACTAAGGTTAGCTCCAATGAGGTCAGCTCCACTGAGGTCAGCTTTCGCAAGATTTAGAATTTTAAACTCTTTTCTATTACTTCTAATCTTCTGAACTAAAATTTCTTTTTGCTCGACACCAGTCAGAGCAGATTTTAATTTAGCAATATCAGTATAAGAAACATTTCCAGCAATAGTAAGTGCTAACTTCTGCTTATTATCTTCAACAAAACTCACATCCTCTATTGGAATATCAAAAATATCTGTCAGTTCCCCTGACTTAAAAGAATTTTCTAACTTTTCCAAATCTTCTTGAGTACCATTAAAGAAAAGTTTCATACTTCCTTCATCAATATCATAAATTGTCAATGAAGCTGCATTTAAAATTCCTCTTAAATGCTTTTCAATGGCTTTCAAAGTGGTTTTATCTTTTCTTTTAGCCGTCCCAGAAATAATATAGCTAATTTCATATTCTTCATCTTCCTCTTGACAACCATCTAAAGTTTTTTCAATAGGAGATTTATTTTTGACTAAATTAACCGTCACATCAACTTTCACATCAGATTTATCAACATTATTATTGTTACCTTGTATATTCTCATTGCCTTGTATTTCATTACCATTATAATTACCTTGTGTATTATTCTTGCCCTGTATTTCATTGCCTGAAATGATTGACTTATTCATAATAAATTGACCATATTGATTTGACCGACTAGGTAATTGACTCATAAAAAATATCAAGGTAACATCATCCAAATTTTTCCAGTAGCATATCCTAAATATCCAGCAACTTTTTTAACAGTGGGAAAAAGTTCTCCAACTAACTCTTTTACTTCCTCAGTCGTCTTACCTGCTTCATTCAAAGTTTCATTCACTCGTTTAAGACTCTTAGCAATAGACTCTTTATCTGGATCGGACTCTTTTGCTTCTACTTTAGCTGCTTTTAAGCGCGTAATAGAATTTTCTCTGTCAGCTTCAGGTAATGCAGTAAAATTCAGAATTTTTTCTTCCAACTCTGCCAACATCTTAACTACTTCAGTAGCTGTTATTTGTTCTCCAGCTAAAACATTATTATTACCTTGAACATTATAATCACCCTCAATACTATTTTTATTGTCGCTACCTTGAATATTAAGGTTGCCTACAATATAATTGTCTTTAGTAATAGTAGTTTGATTATCTTCATTATTAGTCATAGAATTTACCTCTAAAATTTTTTGTTGTGATTAACGAGGACTTACACAAAATATAAAAATATACACCACCTGTAGGGGTAGATGGCAGTTAACCCCTATCAGATATGCTTGCTCTGCGTAAGTCCTGTTAGTAATATCAGAATAAAAAGATAGCCATCAGGAATGATTTATGAGAAATAAAGAGCAATACTTTTAACTTTTGACTTACCACTATATATAATTGAGAAAAAGCATTTCAAAAAAAGGATGGTAAAACCATGACCGATTTGCAAGAAACCTTAAAATATGTGAGATTTTTAGTATATTCTCAAGGCAATAAAACAGCAGTGCAATTGAGCATTACTGCTTGGGGAAACTATTATCAATTGGAACGAAAATACGGAATATAAAACTATTGTATCTGAAGCGATGAAAGAATTAAAAAATGCTGGTGGCAACCCCCAAAAAGCAAAATGGTTAGATTGGGATGCGGTTAAAAATGAATGGAATTAAAGAAACCCGGTTTCTTCAAGAAACCGGGTTTCTGGGTTCGTTACAATAAACCTAAACCCCCATCAAACGAATAACCAGGAAACACCCGTGCTATTTGCGATCGCTCCATACCAAGATGCTGTTGTAAAACACTAGAAATCACATTCCGAAAATCTGTTGTCACTGCCAAATCACGTCCTTGGAACAACTCTGATTCATCTAAACCAGGCCATTGTCCGTAAACCTGACCCCCACGCACGCCACCCCCTAATACCCACATCACATTACCATGACCATGATCGGTACCACCATTACCATTTTCTTTAACTGTGCGACCAAATTCTGACATTACTAAAATCGTGGTATCTGAGTAAAGCGAACCCAATTCTTGAACTAAAGTAACTAAACCTTCTCCCAAAGGTTTTAATCTTCTTGCTAACAGACCTTGACTGTTGCCTTGGTTAACGTGGGTATCCCAATTACCGACAGCAAGAAACCCTAACTGAGTTCTGGAGTCACCAACCATTATTTGAGCTAAATTTTTGGCATCCCCAGCAAAACCTGTTGGTGGTGGCGCTCCTCCAGAAGCTTCTTCCATTTCTTTCTCCAGGTCAGCTAATAATAAGTCTCTTGCTTGACGACCCTCTTGGTAAACTCTACTCAGTTCATCATTACCGCTATAAAGCTGATCGAATGCTCCATAGATTTTGGGGCGATCTATTGGTAGAGCGCGGGTTGACTTTCTACCTTTGGCAAGACTCGCGACTGGCATTTCACCCATGAGAATGCGCGGTGGTGTATCTCCTAAGTTAACTGCTTGAGTAGGTCTATCTTTGGGGAGATTTGCTAACAAGCGGTTCATCCATCCATCAGGAATTTTTTTATTACCTGGAATGCCTGTTTCCATATAATATTGAGCATCAAAATGGGAGCGAGTATCGTTGTTTAAACCGCAGGCATGAATAAAAGCTAAACTGCGATTTTGCCAGAGAGGCATGATACTTGCCAGAGCGGGATGTAAACCAAATTGACCATCTAAATTTATAGCTCCGTTTTGTTCTCCTGGGGCGGGAATTGCTATTTTTGGTCGTACATCATAATAAACGTCTTCTTGGTGGGGAATAACAACATTTAATCCATCGACTCCGCCTCGGAGAAAAACAACTATTAATCTTTTACGATTATTGGTTTGAGCTAATCCTTTTGCTACCCAACCATGACTACCAACAGAGATAATTCCTGAAGCTGATAATAAACTTGTTAATTGTAAAAAATTACGTCTTTTCATGTTGTCTCCTAAATCAGTTATCAGTTAGCCTCCTATGGTCGGAACTGCGTTAACAGTTAGCCTCTTGCAGAGGAACTGCGTTAACAGTTATTAGTACCTCCCATGAGTTACAGTTTAAATTGGGTTTGTTGCATGAAGGTAGCGATAGAACATCCATTCCGCAGCTATATCGCTCTCTTTCGCAATTATTGATCTTCTATTCATCTATTGTACAATAGTTAGGGCTGGCAAATTAAAGCTCAAAGCCTTTACAGGCAATAGTTTCAGTCTTTTTTCACATCAATGTGGATGTTCTATTCATCTATTGGACAATAGTTACAGCAGTTTCCGCACATCATTATTGTACATATGCACAAGCAAGTGTGGCAGCTATATACTTTCATACAACAAAGCCGTTTAAAATGAAAATTATAGGTTTAAAAAACTCTTTCATTATCAATTATCCATTATCAATTATCAATTATCCATTATCCATTATCAATTATCCATTAATTTATCTTTCCATCATTTCTGGACTACCTAAAATTAAAGCTGCTTGTAAATTATCTGGACTATTACTAATTACAGCTTGAGTTTGGGCAGAAAAATTATTTCCTAAAGTTACCTTAAGTTGCTGATGATTTATAGGTATTGGTTTTCCTTGGTTTAACTGACCACGAGATATAATTGTCGCAAAGCTAGTTCGACGCATCATGGCATCAGAATTTAACCAAGCTTCTTTAGTATTTTTATAACCATCAGGAGTAGCACAGTGATAAAGAGGCATCCCTAATTGGGATAACATTCCATTAATTCTACCAAATTTAGGTTTGTCAGTAGCCGTTGCTCTAGCTGCAGAAGTAATATATTGATAAGGGGTTTTAAATTTGCTCCAATAATATTTTTCATTCCAAAATTCAGGACTTTTAAATAAAGTTTCTAACACATAACGAATGTTGCCATTAGTTTCTTGAAAACTTTTAGCTAGTTTATTGACTAAGCTGCCAGGAGGTGTATCGGCAACGAAATATTGAGCTAATTTATAACTAATAAAACGGGCGGTAGAGGGATGATTTGCAAGAATATCTAAGGCTTTTTCTCCTTCTTCTATTCCACCACCTTTAATGGGTATTCCTAAGAAGATTTTGTCACTATTATCATGACGGTTTGCATCAAACTTAAATCCACTTCCGTCTCCACTGCGACGTTGTATTCCCCAACCTGTAAAAATCCTTGCTAAAGTAATTATATCTTCTTGTTTATAACCACCATTTACTCCCATAGTATGAAGTTCCATAAGTTCGCGGGCATAGTTTTCATTTAAGCCTTTCAAAGGACCACGAACACCTGGACTGCCAGGAGCAGTATTGAGCCAATTATCTAAATAGAATAACATAGCTGGATGATGGGCTGTCGCACTTAATAAATCCCGAAAATTACCAAGTGCATAAGGTCGAATTGCATCTCGTTCATAAGTTCCTATCCAAAGCCTAATTGGTCGCCCTTTAGTAACAGAAATATTAAAGTGATTGAACCAAAAGTTAATCATTACTTCTTGCAGTTGTCTATTACTAGATATTGCTCTAAGTAAGTTGGATTTTATAGCTTGGTTAAAAATTATTCTCATTCGCTTATTTCTGGCTTGTTTCTGTTTTTGAGTTAGTTGTTTTTGTTTCCTGGGAGGTAGGGGGCCGTACTCATTAAAAAGTTCAACAGGGTTTAGATTTAAGGTCTTTAATTTTGATAGTTCATTGGTTAATTGTTGAGGTTCTCTAATAGTTTCTGGTCTCAGTTGAGATTGAATATAATTATTAATTCCGATAGATTTAACTCGTTCTATATCTCCTGGTCTAGGACCAAAACTAAGACGATTTAAAACATGGATTGTTTTAGTAGTAATAGATTGACTATCAGCATAGCTAGGGCTTGGTAAACCTAATAAAATAATTAAGCCTAATAGCAAAGATATAATCCAGTACCTAGAGGCTTTTTTCATTAATTATTTCTCCTGAAATACTTTAATGTTTTTAAAGGGAATAGGGAATAGGGAATAGGGAATAGGGAACAGGCAACAGGGAATCAATAGGATTTGTAATTAAGGCATGGTTATGAACTTAATACTCTTTACAAAAAAATTATAACTCTAATATTTTAATTTGACCACAACAAGATTTGTCTACAAAAATCAGGAATTATTCTATCTTCCTTAAGTTATATAAAATCCGGATAATTACTATATCTAAGTCCGCAGCGACTTACACTCCATGGAAGGAAGCAATCTCTGCGCATCTCTGAGATTGCTTCCTATCGTCGCAATGACAATTGTTCAACCGGATTTTATATTAGGATTTAATTCCAAAAATCTGATTAATTAACAATTAACAATTAATATCATGTCGGGTTGAATAGTTATAATTAGAAGCTCGTAGTAAAGCTCTAGCCCTAACTATAGAAGTTGCTCAAGCCCAACTACAAACAAAAACTTTAAGGAACTTTCCAAATATTAATCTTCCGGTCCCAACCACCACTAACTATTGTTTGCCCATTAGGACTAATTGCTACTACACTAATATAACTATTATGTCCGCTTAAACTGCCTTTTAATTTACCTGTACTTAGTTCCCAAAATTTTATTGTTTTATCCCAACTACCACTAATTAAAGTTTTGCCATTAGGACTAATAACTATTGACCAAACTCCATCTATATGTTCTTTTAAACTATGGATTAATTTACCTGTCTGTAAGTTCCAAATATTAATCATCCCATCACTACTACTACTAGCTAATATCTGACTATCAGGACTGAAAACTACAGATAAAATTGATAAGGAATTAGTATTGATAGTACGAACCAGTTGACCTGTTTGTAAGTTCCACAATTTAATCATATTATCCTTACTACCACTAGCTAAAAATTTCCCATCTGGACTAATGGCGATCGCATTGACTATTTCAGAATGTCCTTCTAAGGTTTGGAGCAACTCCCCACTACCTAAATTCCAAATTTTGATGGTTCCATCCCAACTGCCACTTGCTAAAATTTGACCGTTGGGAGCGATCGCTACTCCATCTACCACATCAGTATGTCCTGTAAGAGTTCGCACCAGGGTAATATCAGTGATATTTTTATTTTTGGGCAGTTTCCATATTTTGATAGTTTTATCATCACTTCCAGTAATGACGAATTGTTCATCAGAAGTCACGGCGACTGAGTTAACTGACTCTGGATGCGCTTTCCAAGTAGCTATAATTTCCCCATTATTAATATCCCACACTGAAATCATACCGTTACTGCTACCCATAACTATGTAATTATTTAGAGCAACTATAGAATTAACTATGCCACTAATTTCATCTGTAATTGCTTTTGCCAGAGTAAAGTTGACAGCAGTTTCCGTGGTATTTTCTTGTGTGGGTATGGGTGTAGGAACAGAATTTGTTGTTTCTGTTGGAGTTGGTGAGGTTTGAATAGTTTGAGGTTGTTGAGAAACTGTTGGCAATGAAACCTGCTGTCGCCAGTTCCAAAAAGTATTAATTTCAATACCTCCTGAGACAATAACATCAGAGTTTTCTTGCAATTTAACAATACCGTTAATAGCTACTAAGCGACCTTCTTCATTTAGTACCGGTCCGCCGCTCATACCCGCTCTGACTAAATTATTGTAGAGTAAACTATACCCAGCGACAGGTTGTTGACGACCTGTTACTACTCCTGCGGTACTCAGAAAAATTCGTTGCTGCAGGTTGCTGCCAGAACGAGGCCATCCTCCGACAAATACGTTTGTTCCCGGAACTAACTGAGTTGGGTCTCCTGTTTCGGCAATGGGGTAGTTTTGAGAACTGCTAAATGGTACGATCGCTAAGTCTACATTTGGCACTTGTTTAATCAGGGTATAGTACACTGGGTGCATTTCCCCATCAGGTGTGCGTACTTGATAGTCTCCTACCTTATTGACAACGTGCCAGTTGGTGAGTATATAATATGTGTTGCCTTGTTTTTCCACAATTACTCCTGAACCACCTCTGTTTTGTCCATCGATTCTAACTGTAATTTCTGCAGCTATTTTGTTAATTTCTGATTCTGTTGCGCTCAGAGCAATTTTTGGTGTTATTAGTGAAATAGTTGTGACAATACTAACAATTATATTTCTTATATTATGTGTATTTATACTTAAAAGGTTACTAATAATAATTATGACAATGATTCTCTTAAAATTCATTTTTTTCTATTGTTTTAGTAATAATTTTTCAATTTAGATGTTTAATGGCAGATTTGCTGAGTATAAATAACAGAAAAAACTCTATACATAATCAGTATAGATGTTCATTTTATTAAGCTGATAAAAATATTCCTATAAGTCCCATATTTATAGTGATTTGTACTAGAAAAGTAATCATGATAAATCAAAAAAATCTAATAGTTTTGCCACCTTTACGATTTGCAAAAAAAATGCTATGCCTTGTGCCAAAAACCATCATTATTTTACATAACTCCGCATAGTTAACTCCCCAAAAATACTGGTATAAGGATGTTTGCAAGACTTCATTCTATAGTGTTTATCAAAGATAGATTATAATAGCAAGGATAAACTCAGCTAATTTTATTAAGTTGCTTTTATATGGTAGAGCCAACACAGCAAAAACATCAAATTATGCCAGAAGCTAGCAAGGAATTACATTTGCTAATTGTGGAAGATGTGATGGAAGATGTAGAGCTCATCCTACGCATCTTAAAATATGATGGTATAAAGTTTACTTATGATATTGCGGAGAGTGATCTAGATTACCGACAATTGCTCAAAGATAATGTATATGATGCAATATTATCAGATTATCATTTAGTTGATTTTGACCTCTTTGAGGTACTGAGATTACTAAAAAAATCAGGACAAGAAATTCCTTTAATTTTAATTACAAGCGAGTTAGAAGAAAAGGAAGCTTTGTCAATTTTAAGGGCTGGAGTTAATAATTATCTTTTCAAAGATAGATTATTTACTTTACCAATTATTTTAGAGCGGGCGATCGCTGAATATAGATTAAAAAAAGAACAACAACTAGCTATTAAAAAATTAGAACAGCAAGCTCAACAAGAAGCAATTATTAATCGCATTGTCCAGGGAATGCGAAATACTTTGTTACTTGATGAAGTCCTGCAAAAAACTATTGAGCAGTTACATGAGGTGTTGCAAGTTAGCCGTTGTTTAATTGTGAGACCAGACTGCCAGAATAACATTAAACTTTGCCATTTCAGTAAAATAACAGTTGAATGTGAAAATCAAGAATGTTTCTGTTATCAAGTTCATCAGTATTATTCTGAGTCACTAGCTAGAGGAGAACAGGTAAAAATTAGTAAACTAGATACAACCATACTGCCAGAAGTAAAAAATATTATTGACCAGTGTGAAGTAACATCGGTTTTAATTACACCATTGCTGTATCAGGATACTTATCTAGGTGGGATTATTCTACATCAATGCGATCGAGAAAGACTATGGAGTGAGGATGAACTTTCTTTATTGAAATCAATTGCCGATCATTGTGCTATTGCTATCCACCAAGCAGAATTATACCAACAAGCACAAACAGAAATAGCAGAACGCAAGCGAGTAGAACAGGAGTTACGCAAAAGTCAGGAACGTTATGCACTTGCTATTGAAGCAGGTCATGTAGGAATCTGGGAATGGGATTTAGACACTAATGAAATTTATCTAGACTCTATGTTGAAGATAATGCTCGGTTTTGAAGATTGGGAAATTACAAACAACATAGATGATTGGAATCAGCTAGTCCATCCAGAAGACCGAGAACAGATGATGATAGCAAAAAATACTTACTTGGCAGGATTAACACCAAAATATGAAATGGAACATAGGATACAACATAAAGATGGCAGTTACCGATGGTTTTTCTGTCGTGGAGTTGCCATTCGAGATAGTCAGGGGAAAGCATTTAGGATCATGGGAACAAATACGGATATTACAAAATATAAGCAAGCAGAAGCAACTGCTATTGCTAGTCAACAACAACTTATAGCTATGATTGCGATTATGCGTAATATTACTGAGCGCAAACAAGCAGAACAAGCGCTACTAGAGAATGAACGGAGATTTCGCGCTCTGATTGAAAATAGCAGCGATTTGATATTGATTATTGATGCTCATGGAATTTCTAGTTATGTCAGTCCATTAGCAAGGAGGATTTTGGGATATATACCAGAAAAGGCTGTAGGTCAGAACATCTTCGATTTCATTCACGTCGATGATTTGTTCGCAATGACTCATAATCTCAACAAAGCAATGGAAAACCCTGGTATCAGTCAACCACCTATTGAGTACCGAGTTAAACATCGTCAGGGTTATTGGTGTTTCCTTGAAGGTGTGATAACTAACCTTTTACACGATCCAGCGGTGGGAGGTATCATTATCAACAGTCACGATATTACTCAACGTAAACAAACTGAAGAACAATTAAAACATGATGCACTCCACGATGTACTGACTAATCTCCCTAACCGTACTCTGTTTATGGATCGTTTAGAGCAAACAATTAAATATGTTGAACGTCGAAAAAACTTTTTGTTTGCAGTGCTATTTATAGATATTGACCGATTTAAAGCTGTTAATGATAGTCTTGGTCATCGGGTTGGAGACGAACTGATAATTACGATTGCCAAACAACTAAAATCATTATTGCGTAATGGAGATACAGTTGCTCGTCTTGGTGCAGATGAATTTGTAATTTTGCTAGAAGATATTTCAGCGGTTAGCGATGCTACCTATATTGCTAATCGTATTCACCAACAACTAACTTTACCAATTATTTTAGATGGTAATGAGGTATTTATTACTGCTAGTATTGGTATTGCCCTGAATTCCACAAGTGTTAGATCCAGTTCCACGAGTATTAGAGCTGCAGAACATATTTTGCGAGATGCAGAAATAGCTATGCACTCTGCCAAAAATTTAGGTAGAGGATCTCATCAAATTTTTTGCACTTCTATGCACACTCAAATTCTCAAACGTTTAAAGTTGGAGAATAATTTACAACGCGCTCTCAAAAATATTAAGAATCAATCACTCGCTGATAAATTTGAGTTTATGCTTAACTATCAACCAATTGTTTCTCTCACAACAAATAAAATTATTGGTTTTGAAGCACTGGTACGTTGGCAGCATCCAGAACTTGGTTTAATTTCTCCGGCTGAATTTATTCCTCTTGCAGAGGAAACAGGGTTAATTATACCTCTTGGTTTATGGGTGTTAAGAAAAGCTTGCTTCCAGTTACGTCAATGGCAAAATCAATGGCCGAATAATTCTCCTTTGAAAATGAGTGTTAATCTTTCTGTGAAGCAGTTTGCTCAAGCAGATTTAATTGAGCAAATAGACAAAATTATTTTAGAAACTCACCTTGATAGTAGTAATTTAAAACTGGAAATTACTGAAAGTGCTTTGATTGAAAATAATGAGTCTGTTACAGAAAAAATGTCTCAGTTAAGGGCGCGTAATATTGAGTTATGTATTGATGATTTTGGCACAGGATATTCTTCTTTAAGTTATCTACACCGTTTTCCCATGAATACTTTAAAAATTGACCGTTCTTTTGTGAATAGAATAGGTCTTGTTAATATGGTAAGTGAAGGGTCAATTGAGCCAACAGAAATTATCCGTTCAATTATTACTTTGTCTCACAATTTAGGTATCGATGTTGTTGCTGAGGGGGTAGAAACTTCAGAGCAAGTGCTTCAACTTCAAGCTTTAAGGTGTGAATATGGTCAGGGTTATTTATTTTCTAAACCCCTAGATATGGTAGCAGCAACAGATTTAGTTGCTAGGATAAATAATAATTCTAATTAGAAATAGGGTAAGCATTCAGCTATTAGCTATCAGCTATCAGCTATTAATATAAAATTTGCCTTTGTAGAATAAAATCAATATTAACAAAAACTCCTGCTTTAGTGAGGTTTGGAGACCAAACCCCTACAATATTGAATTTTACCAATACTACTGGATTTAATATTATTTATTAAATTTATCCTCTAAAGCTAATAGCTGAAAACTGACGGCTGTTTGCGCAGCATTCCGCAGGAAATGCTTACGAAATAGGGAGTAGGGAGTAGGGAGTCAAATTCTTTTGATAAATAATGTCTTTTTTTGATAAAATTAAAACTATTGAATAAGATAATGTTTATAAATTAAGTATCAAGAAACCTGTTGAGCAACTAATATATATAGTGAAAAATAATAGTATATTCCCCCTATTCCCTATTTCATACTCCCTATTGCCTGTCTTAAAATTCATTTTTTTGAGTGGAATAGTATTTATTTATGGTTGTAATATATCTCCTGAAAGTAAAGCAGAAAAAACACCAGAAATTTTGCCTGTAGAGTCAATCCAATTACCTCTACCAACTCCTTATTTTACGGAGGCAAAATTAATTGCGGTTGGAGATATTATGATGCACGGTATGCAAATTAAATCTGGTTATAATTCTAAAAATAAGAGTTATTCTTATAAGAGTTTTTTTACAGAAGTAAAGGATATTTTGTCTGCTGGTGATTGGGTAATTGGTAATCTAGAAACAACTTTAGCAGGATCTAAATCTGGATATACAGGATATCCTTTATTTAATGCTCCAGCAACATTAGCTGATGCTATTAAATGGGCAGGTTTTAATATTTTAACTACTGCGAATAATCATTCTTTAGATAGACGAGAAAAAGGTGTCTTGAAAACTTTAGAAAATCTGCGCGAACGCGATATTTATCCAGTGGGGACGGCAGCTTCTTTAGCGGAATCTCAAGACATTTTAATGGTAGAAAAAAATGAAATTTTGATGGCTTTTTTGGCTTACACTTACGGCACTAATGGTATTCCTATTCCTAAAGGGAAAGATTATCTAGTAAATTTAATTGATGAACAAAAAATTATTCAAGATATTAGTAAAGCAAGACAACAAGGGGCAGATATTGTTACAGTTTCTCTACATTTTGGTGCAGAATATCAACGTCTACCTAATACTCAACAAAAACAGTTAGTGAAAAATTTGGTTAATGGGGGAGCGGATATTATTTTGGGTAGTCATCCTCATGTAGTTCAACCTTATAAAATATTTAGAATTGCTGAAGAAAATGGGGGAATTCGTCAGGCTGTTGCGATTTATTCTATGGGGAATTTTATTTCTAATCAAACTAGAAAATATACTGATTTAGGAGTGATTTTCCAAGTTAATATTCAGAAAAGTTTTCCAGAAGAAACGATTAATATTTCTGCTGTAGAAGCTTTACCGACATGGGTACATCGTTATCGGAAAAATGGGAAATTAAACTTTCGGGTTTTGTCTTTAGAGGAGGTTGTTACTAATAAAAATGACCGTTTACTTAAATCTAAGGATTATTTGTTATTGGAGAAATATTTAACTCAAATGAATAGTCATATAGCAGGGAAAAGAGAATAGGGAATTGATGTATAAGAATTGATTTTACTTTTGATATCAAATCCGGTAGTATCGGTATAAAAAAGCAGAGAAACCGGGTTGATTAAATATCCCACTACACTAACATCTACCTCCCATAAACCCGGTTTCTTATAACACTCGGAAGTAAGCGGATTTGATATGATTTGTCGAGATGTCTAATATTTCGGTGCGTTACACTTTGTTGCGGAATGCTGAACATTCATGTCGCGTAGCGCTAACGGAGTTGTGCGAAACAAAACGCATCCTAGTAGACTGACACAACTATAGCAATGTGCGCTGGCATATTTACACATTATTTTTTAGTACACCTTTTCTAGAAGACACTTTGAGCTGGGCTTTGTAAATACCTGAGCGCTCATTGCTATAATTGGTGTTGTGCATCAGGGCGGGTTTATATAGAAGCCCTAAGAGTATCTCCAGAAAATAGGTTATATCAAATCCGGTAGCATCGGTGTAATTAGATAGTTAATCTAGGAGTCAGGAGGTAGGGACGTTTAGCGTTCCGCACAACTTCGTTAACGCTGCGCGACATGAAACGCATTAATGCTCAAGCAACGTCCGTACGGAGTCAGGAGGGAAGAGAATTTAGAAAAATTTGCTCGCTTGATAAAGATGAAATTTTTTTTATACCGAATTAAACGGATTTGATATTAGAGGGAGAATTAATTGATAAAAAATTGGTAATAATTGATTTGATGATTGGATGAGTGGCAGATATCTAATACCATTTCTCAAAAAGAATGCTATATATGATTGGGTGCAGAAGTGTGGGAGGTTGGGGGAGTCGTTAAAAGTAAGAAAAACCTATACTAACCAACTAATAATTGTCAAAAAAAGACTTTGAATCTTGGTAACTATTTCACTTCTGAAGTCAAGCTGAAGTATAGCATTAATGCATGGTAATTGATATAATACACCCCATCTCTCCCCTACTCCCCTACTCCCCTACTCCCCTACTCCCCTATTCTCAATCTATAATTTTAAATAGATACCTTCAGGGGTTCTATAAATCTTAGAGTAAGCATTAAATTTCTAGTTAAAACCCGCCCCTACTATTGCACCATTTTAGCTGTGTCAATCCACTACTGGCTATGCGATCGCTTCCTAGAATGAAATGCAAAAATCTCATCCTAATATTTCATCCACTTGAATATTAATACTTGGAAACCTTTGAAGAGATAAATTTTGACCCCGCTGTAATTTTTGCACTTGTTCATAACCACTCGCAATAGGTTGTCTATATACTTCCACACATTGGTTGTTAATATCTACCAACCAAACTTCAATAATATTATCTTCGCCATAGAGAGGAATTTTGACTTCCCGATCTAATTTAACAGTAGTATCTGCCACTTCCACTATGAGGAATATGTCTGTAGGTTGAGGATGTCCAGATTCGTAAAAATCTGCTTTCGGTGCCAACAAAGCTATATCCGGTTGTGGTTCGGAATAATCATCTAATTCAACTGGGTTTTGAACACTTACTAAAACGCGATCGCCTAACCTTTGAGAAAATAGTTGATTTAAACGATTTACGCAAGCGGAATGGTGGCGGCCTACAGGGGACATTTGGAAAATTTCTCCTCGAATTAACTCTAAGCGCTCGTTTTCTTTGAGGATACCAACTTGAGGCATTTCGTTGTATTCTTTGACATTAAATTGTCGTTTCACCAATTCGAGTGACATGATAGATAATTGATAATTGATAATTAATCCCTAGAGTAGGATGCGTTAATGAAATTTAACGCACTGCTTCTTCCAAATATTTTGGTGCGTTACGCTGCGCTTTTTCGTATAGGGAATGCTCCGCAAACATGTCGCGCAGCGTTAACGTTTGCGTAGCATTCCGATAGGAAAGTTGTGCGGAACGCTAAACACACCCTAATGGACTAAAACAGCTAATTTAGTACAAAATTGTAGGGTGCGTTAGACGGCCTAAATTCAGACGATGAAAGAGATTCAGCAATCCGTCGTAACGCACCATTTTTAGATGTGCCACTCCACTACTTGACTAACTTGGTAATTAGCTTTTGAAACAGCATACAACCCAAGTATTTCCGTGACCCCACTCACTAGGAAGTGTATTCGGATATGTATACGGTTTGCCCCACGGCCACGCATATTTAACAGGTTCATTACAACTCATATCATTAGGTATGTCTCTGCCGTGAATATTGTTATTTGATACTAAAACAACGGGCACCTCAGAACAATCTTTCTGTTCTTTATTATTGGCAGCACAAATCTCTTTTCCAGTCTTACCAAGATAGGAAGGTGGTACATGAGCAGCTAATGCTCCAGGTACAGATGAGCAATATTTATCAGCATCAGACTTTGTAACAATTGTTCTAACATTTTCAATAGCTTTCAGAGAATTTTTCTCTTTAGCTTCCTTTATTGCTTCCAGAGCTTCTTCCTGTGCTTTCTGTATTTGCTCAGGCTTAAGGCTTTTAATTTGTGCATTTAGTTGACCAAAAAAGAAAGCCAAAGTTACAATTCCAGTTAATAGTGTGACTAACCCCCCTAATTCAATTTTTCTCATAAAATCCACTATTTGTACCTCCAGCTAAATTTAATCCATAGCTTTTGTCTTTTAATTCTCTATTATATTATGTCCGAATAATTAACAATCAAAAAAGTTTTTGTTTGTAGTAAAGCTCTAGCCTTATCTACAGTTCTGTCTAGAGCTTTACTACAAGCTTTAATTATAACTATTCAACCGGACATAATATTAATTGTAACTTTTTTCAGCTTATAAATCAATTGTTGTTTTTGTTATAATTTCGGTGGGTTATAGTGTTGGGTTTATCCTACGGATAAGCTGCGCTTTTTCGTATAGGGAATGCTCCGCTTTCCATGTCGCGTAGCGTTTAATGTCGGCTCTTAGCCGAAAACGTTCCTCAACCCAACCTACTCTATCTATAAATCATCCTTTTTACTTTCATTTTCAGCTTTTAACTCAATTACTGTTGTAGGTATAACTTTAGGAATAGTTATGTCAGAGGATTTTAAAGTAGGTTGATTTGATGGTTTAACATAATTATTTTTAACTTGTTCAAGCCAATCAATAATTAAAATTTCTATTTCATCAAAAGTTTGTTTTTCCTGCAATTCTGATACTAATTTACTACTAAAATGTTGTATTAACTCTTGTCTAAGTTTGATACTTACCGCATCTGGTGGTGTTTGATAAGCTTTTTGCGGAGAAGTAGAAATTGTCCTTGATATTTGTACGACTAAATTATTAGCAATTTGATCTGGTAAGCGACGTAAAAAAGGTATTTTTTGTAAACGCCTATATATAGATAATTGCTGCATAGATTTTTCAACTTGATAATGCAAAAAATCTTCAATATCTGCATGAATCTCTGGGAGAACTTTACAAGCAGTTACTTCTAGTACACGGTTAATAATTTCCTGAATTTTTCCAGAATCATTTGTCTCTACATCAACTTTCTCTGACTTACTTTTTGATTCAAAAATAGCTTTTTTTAGAGAACCTTTGCTAATCTTATTCTGAAGCAGATCGATACCTCCACCAAGTACAACTTCAATTATCTCCTTACCAAAAATACCAATTAATTTGAACCGCATAGAAGTATTTAACTGAGTCATATTTGGTAATTGAACTTTATGTAAACGAATAAAAACAGTAATTATCCGCAGTTCTGGTATCCAAAGTTGTAGTAAAAAAATATCATACCAACGCTGTTTAATGGCATCCAAAAAACTTATATTAGGACGACGACTAATTACTATAATCCGTACAATAAACTCCATCCAAAATATAGCCATCCAAGGCAAATCTACCAGCCAAAATCTATCGACAAATTTTCCATTTGTATCTAAATTACGGAAGTAAAATGACTGCATTAAAAACCGAATATTTCCATCAAAAAAATCTAACTCTTTTTCCCATGTAAATGTTTCGAGATGTTGACGACTCCAAAATATATTAAATGCTCGTTTTGATGATTTATCTGCCCACAAAATATCTGGTGCTAAATATTGGAGTAGGTTTAATGATTCTAAAAATTGAAGGGTGGGAGTTAAAGTGACATTACTATCTGGAATCTGGCTATAAATATGTTCCTTCATCCCATATTTAATTTGAGTTAAAACTATAGTTTGATTAACTACCTGAAAATAATAATCTCTATCAATTAATTCCGTACTACTATCGCGCAAATTTTTCAGTAAAGGTTCTATTTCTGCTGCTTCTATACCTTTTTTTTCGAGGAGTATTCTCAGTTTATTAACTGTGATTAGATAATCTTGTGAATCTCGGAATGGCTCTATTCCTTTAATTAAATCATACCATATTTGAGGTTCATATAATAACAGTAAAGGGCGAATTTGTTTATTGAAAAAGTCTAACTGACTTTGCCAACCTTGTGCTTCTAAATAATCTTTTTGCCAGAATACTTGTACTGCTTGTGAAAAATTTTCTTTGCCGAGATGAGTAGTAAATCTTTGCTGAATTTTCTCTAAAGCACCATAGTCATCTATGACTCGAAATGGAGGGCGATTAATAAAAAGTTGTACACTACTAAGGCGTAAATCTTCTAATAAATTTTCTATATTTGATGACTTTAAACCCTTTTTCTCTAATTCTTCTTGTAGCTCATCTACTTTTTGCAGATATTTTTCTTGGGGAGTCTCAGAAAGTTTTTGTAAGTATAAATCTGCCTTCAGATACCAATCACGAAATTGTATATAGGTAACATCGAATATTACTACAATTACGTTGGCAAGAATTAGTAATGCCATAATTCGTTCACATAAGAATAATAAACGTGAACGGTGAGATTTAGGAGATTTTTGGGATAACATAGTTATGTAGTTTTGACTGCAAAATTTCCCACTGCTGAACCCCTAATTGAGATGATCAAATATTCAGAAGGCAGATAGG
Source organism: Dapis hubbardiae BLCC-M172 (assembly GCF_050016015.1). Taxonomy (NCBI): domain Bacteria; kingdom Bacillati; phylum Cyanobacteriota; class Cyanophyceae; order Oscillatoriales; family Microcoleaceae; genus Dapis; species Dapis hubbardiae. The sequence goes on along the minus strand of NZ_JBNHEQ010000083.1, from coordinate 3,590 downwards.
GGAGATATATAGCAATCCTATTTTATTTGTGTATAAAAATCTTACCGAAATAATTAATAATTAAGGAATTAAATAATTAGATAATTTACGCCTTTAAGCCTCCCCTTTCAAGGGAAAAAAAATAAATCTTTTCCCCCTTTGTGTCAATCCTCTCCCTTTTAGGGAGAGGTAATTATCAATTATCAATTATCCATTATCCATTAATGAACGCTTTTAGGGAACAAGAAACAGGTGGGAGTTTCATGTTTTTTATTTACTTTTTGATTACCCGCAACCTATTTAGGATTACTATACCTGATTCAATTATTGAATTTTGCACTTGGTTTAAAGGTTGTTTTAGGATTTATAACTGAGGCATAAATAAATATTAGAAAGTACAGCAAAACCGACAAACTAATAATTAAATCTTAGACTAAATTATCTAAGTAAAAAAAATCTGTTCTACTCAACTTAACTCAACGGATATTATAGAGGTATTAATATTATAGGATTTATCTATGCAAAATATGGTTTCTATAGCAATCCTAATTTTATTCCTTTCAAAAATCTTACTGCTTTTTAGGCAACAAACAGGTGGAAGTTTCATTTTTTTTATTTACTTTTTGATTTGTTACGACCTATTTAGGATTGCTATATGATAAATCCTTGGTTTGAAGAATAAATATCTAGGAAAAAACCAGATTTATATTTGTGGGTTCCCTTTGTTTAATAATTAATAATTACCTCTTCTTAATAAAGAGGAGGATTTGGTCAAAGGATTTTTTTCTTCTCTTGGTCGATTGGATATGGCGTTTCGCTGCGCGACATGAAAAGCGTTCGCGGCTCTGTTAAGAGCAGGAAACCCGCTCTTGCAGAGCCGCTCCGCTAACGCCATCCCACCCTACGGGAAGCTCCGCTTTTCATGTCGGCTCTTAGCCGAAACGACCGCTTTTTTCTCCATGAATGGAGAGGCTTTATACCTTAATTTTTTGGCAATTTCTGTATTTAGGAAAAAGTACAAAAAATAATTTTTAGGGTGACTTTTACTTGATTCAGCTTATATAGATATCTGGCAAATGTACTGCGAAGTTTAAATTAGAAACATAAAATCGGTAGTGGTAAACAAGTAATGATTTTTCTAGTCTACCTTCTGACAATTAAAGGGATGTAGCAACTAATATCCTTACCCAATTATTAATAATTAATAATTAATAATTCTGGTTTAAAGCCTCCCCTTGGATAGGGGAAAAAAAGAAATGATATTTCCTGATATTCAATCCTCTCGGTTTTAACCAGAAGTAATTATCAATTAATGAAATATTTAGGACTACCCATAAAATCTAAGTATAGCAAAGTTTCTGCTAGTGAGTATTATCTAATCTGCTTTTGATTTCCTCTTTTTGTCAGCAATCTGTAGGAAAGAACTATAGATTCCAAAAAGTGCCTAGAACTAGGTTTATAAATTGGCGATAAAAAAAGAATTAAGAGGTTTTATCCCATACCTAGTTCTAGCACCTAGTTAGAAATTAACTAGACCATTTGTAATGACTTAGCAGTAAATTCTAATCCCATCCAACTACCTCCATTATTACTAGAATAATTTGCTTTTTCAACTATATCTAGAACTAAACCAGCTTCCATTAATGGGAATGGTTCAGTATTTCCAGTCTTAATACAATCTAGTAAATTATCAATCACTCCATTAAACCAATTTGCATGACCAGGATCGTCAAAATATGTAGGTACAAAAATATGTTGAACTGGTTGATCTTTAACACTCAAAAATATATCATTATTCTCGATGCTAATTTCTCCTTCTGTGCCCTGAATTCTGTAATAAGCTTTTGGTATTGAACCTAAAGAGCTTAAACTAATATTAATTAATTTGCCATCCCAATCTAAACAAAAAACAGCTAAATCTTCTAGTTGACTTTCTGCTTGATTGAGACTTCTAGTATGAGCAGATATGCGTTGGGGAGAACCACCAAATAGAGTTTGAGCAACAGAAATTGCATCTAAACCATGGTCAATCATAATACCTCCACCAGAGAGTTCTTTATTTTTTCGCCAGTCTGGTTGCCACTGAGGTACGCCACTTTGAAAACCTGCACCAAATATGTTAAAAGATGCAAATAAAGGTTGCCCTATTTCACCCGAATTAATTAAGTAAGCAGCATGAACTATTGCCGGAGCAAATTTATAATTATGACATGGATATAAAATACGTTTTTGTTGATTTGCTATTTCTACTAATTCATAATATTCAGCTTTATTTAAAACTAATGGTTTCTCACATAAGACGTGCTTATCTGCTGCTAATGCTCGTTTAACATTTTCCATATGAAAAGCATTAGGCAAGCAAATATCAATTATATCTATTTCATCAGAGTATTCCTCTAGTAAGTCATCGAATGTCTCATAAACTCGGATGTTTTGATATTGCCGTAGTGCTGCTGCACGTCTCGCTGTTACAGGATCTACTACTGCTGTGACATGAATATCAGAACGCTCTCTATAGGCTGGAATATGACCTTTTTCGGCACTGAATCCAAAACCAACAATGGCTACTTTCACAATCTAAAATCCTCTTACTATATAAGTTTTTAACATTTTTGTAACAAAAGTTATAACTTTTGTCAAGTCTTTTTTTTTAAGTCCACTCTTAAGTATTTTTATGATTTTATTTATACATAATTTTTGCCCAATTTAACTTAATAATTGAGTAATTATAGCTTAAGTAAGTAAAATATTCCTTTAAAAATAAATCAAGCCAGATTAAAATTATAATTTACAGCAATCACGGCCAGTCACTATATTTGTTGGGCAAGAGCTAAGAGTATAAATTTGATAAGCTAACAAAAATATTTTCAGGTCATCCTGAACCGAAGTTAAGGTAGATAATAAATTGCAGAGGGAATATAAGTAAGCCAAGTAATTAATTAATCTGAAATGAACAATATACAAAAACTATTTAGAATCAGAATTGCCAGGAATTCCCAAATATACTTGCAAAATTTTTTTCTTAAATTCCATTACTGGCACTCAAGAAGTATATATAAGTTTATAAAATATCAGTAGTGTTATATATAGATTATAGTCCATGAAAATTTTATCATTAACTTCTATTGTTACTGCCACGGTAATTGGATTTTTAAATCTCTCTATCGGTAATCTTTCTGCTAAGGCTCAGACTCCTAATTTTTTCTGTGGTAGAATTGGCGCAACTCCAGCTACAATTGCTAATAAACAAGGCAAGAATATTCCAATTATTCTCTGGGGTGCTAATAATTATTTTGCTCAATCAGGAGAAGATGCTCTTACTAGATGTACCAGAGTATCTGGTATTTTATCTACTCAAAAACGAAGTGGATATAGGAATATTACAGTAGGTGTATCTAAAAACGGACAACCAATGATTTGTGCTGCTATAGGTGGTTCTTGTCGATTATTATATCAAGTTCCTCGTGGTCAAAACCCTCAACAAGCTCAACAAGAATTATTGAGAAGAGTTGTTAATCCTCAACCAAATTTACCACCTATTAATATTAATTGAAGGAAGAAGGAAGAAGGAAGAAAGAAGAGGAAAAAAAACTGTAGGGCTTTGGTCTCCA
>NZ_JBNHEQ010000082.1:142-9278 GCF_050016015.1 Dapis hubbardiae BLCC-M172 | reverse complement strand
AAGGCGTGAATTATCTAATTATTTAATTGCTTAATTATTAATTATTTCGGTAAAAAATAAGAAAAACAACTCTACCTCCAATGCTTAAAAAAAGCTATAATTCTTTTCCATTTACTATTTACTATTTTAGGGACGTTCCGTGGAACGTCCCTAAGTCTTTTTTGGGGGTATCTAAAAATGTAGGAGTAAAATAAAAAGGTCTGTAATTTTCTCCCAAGATTTTTGACCAAAAAATAGGGTCTCAAGTCTCCTCCCCTTTTAAGGGGATGAAAAAAGTAAACTCCAGTATTTCAATTCTCCTACTTTAGTAGAAGGTACTGATAACTGCTAACTGATAACTGATAACTGATAACTGCTAACTGAAATAACTCCTGCCTCCGGCCCTATGTCTTGGCCAAAAGATTGATAAAATTTTTAACAAGAGTAAATAAATCATAATATGTCTCAACAAAACACAGAAGATAAAACAGCATTAGGAGAGGCGATAGCTCAGATTCCAGTATCCCTAGACCAAGAAACTATTTTCAAAAGTCAACTTACAGAACTACGAAAGTTTCTCAAGGCAGACCGCGTGGCCTTATTGTGTTTCTATCCTCAGTTAGATGTGGCAGGAGAATTTGTTTGTGAAGATGTTGCAGATGGTTGGAATTCTTTATTAAATCTTAAAGTTGAAAATAACTGCTTTCCTGACTATCAAAAAGAGGGTATTCAGGCAATAACAAATATTGATGCGACTCAACTAAGTGAATCTCATGCCCAAATATTACGAGAATTTCAGGTAAAAGCTGATTTAGTCCTTCCTGTATTCAAACAAAATGATGCCACAGAAGCAACTGTACCCGAAATCTGGGGATTACTATTTGTTCATCAATGTAGTAGTCCTCGACAATGGCAAGACTTAGAGATTGAATTTGCTCAGAAAACAGCCCAAAACTTGGCAGTAATTATTAGAAATACACAACTTTTAGAAGCAGCAAATTATCAAGTAGAACAACAAAAAGCTTTAGCAAGAGTAATCAAAAGAATTCGTCTAACTCTAGACTTAGAAGAAATTTTCAAGGTTACTGCTACAGAAGTACGTCAACTACTCAAAGCAGATCGGGTTGCTGTATTTCGTTTCTATCCAGAAAAAGACTGGGAAGGAGAATTTGTTTCCGAAGATGTAGGAAATGAATGGGAGTCAGCTTTGGCAGCTAAAGTATATGATTACTGTTTTGGAGAACAATTTGCTGCTCACTATCAAGAAGGTAGAGTCCAAGCAGTAGCAGATATCTATGCAGCAGGATTAAGTGATTGTCATGCAGCAATTTTAGAGCAATTTCAAGTACGGGCAAATCTAATTGTACCTCTACTTAAAGGTGTAGGTGCAGGAGAATTACCGGAACTTTGGGGTTTGTTGTGCATTCATCAATGTAGTAACCCCCGTCATTGGCAAGACTACGAAATAGATTTTGCTCAACAAATAGCCGATCATTTTGGTGTAGCCCTACAGCAAGAAGATGCTTTCAAACAAGTCGAACAACAAGCAGCAGAACTAGCTATTAGTAGAGAAAAGGAAAAGTCAACCGAACGTCAGAGAATAGTAGGTGAGTTGTTCGACAAAATTCGTCTTTCTTTGGAAATTGAGACAATTTTTGCTACTGCTACCCAAGAAGTAAGACAACTGCTACAAGCGGAGCGAGTAGCAATATATCAGTTTTTACCTGATTGGAGTGGGGAATTTGTTGCCGAGTCTTTTGCCGAAGGATGGACTCCTCTGGTGGGAGTTCAACCCATTATTAAGGATACTTTTTTAGAAGAAAATCAGGGGGGGCGGTATGCAAACAATGAAAGTTTTGCTGTTAATCATATCTATCAAGTCGGTTATGATGAGTGTCATGTTCAACTTTTAGAACAGTTTGGAGCTAAAGCTTATGTAATTGCACCAATTTTGCAAGGAGAAAAACTTTGGGGTTTGCTGGCAGCTTATCAAAATTCGGCTCCCCGTTATTGGCAAAGGGATGAAGTAGAGTTGCTATCTCAAATAGGTACTCAGTTAGGGGTTGCTCTCCAACAAGCTGAGTATGTTCACAAGGTTCAGGAACAGTCAACACAACTAGCTATCAGAGCAGCAGCAATGGAAAAATCAGCAGAACGCCAAAAAACTCTGGCGACAATTGTTGATAAAATTCGTCAGTCTCTGGATCTTGAGACAATTTTCCACACAACCACCCAACAAGTACAAAAATTACTGGATGTAGACAGAGTTGTTATCTACCGCTTTAATTCTGATTGGAGTGGGGAATTTGTTGCTGAGTCAGTAGCTGAAGGTTGGAATTCCTTAATACAAAAGCAAAAGGAAAATTCCGAAATCAACAAAAATGTTAGCGAATGTTCCCTGCAAGATTTGGCAACTCCCAATACTGATACCTATTTGCAGAAAACTCAGGGCGGGAATTTTGCTAAAGGATTACTTGATCGTGTCTGCAACGATATTTATAATGCAGGTTTTACTGACTGTTACATTAAGATATTAGAGTCTTATCAAGCTAGAGCTTATGGGATTATTGCGATTTATCTGGGAGAAAAACTTTGGGGTTTGTTGGCAGTTTATCAAAATTCTGCTCCCCGTGATTGGCAACAGGATGAAGTGGAGTTGCTATCTCAAATAGGTACTCAGTTAGGGGTTGCTCTCCAACAAGCTGGGTATGTTCACAAGGTTCAGGAACAATCTATACAACTTGCCACCAGAGCAGCAGCAATGGAAAAATCCGCAAAACGCCAAAAAACTCTGGCTGCAATTGTTGATAAAATTCGTCAGTCTCTGGATATTGAGACAATTTTTCAAACAACCACCCAAGAAGTACAACAATTACTCAATGCAGACAGAGTTGCCATATTCCGCTTCCATCCTGATTGGAGTGGGGAATTTATTGCTGAGTCAGTAGCTAATGGTTGGGTGAAGTTAATACAGAAGCAAAAAGAAAATCCTAAAATTCCTGCAAATGTTACTAAATGTTCCGTTAGAGATTTGCCAAATTATGTGAATGATACTTATTTGCAGGAAAACAAGGGTGAAAATTTTGCCAAAAAAGTTTATTGCACCTGCAACGATATCTATGAGCAAGATTTTAGTGACTGTTACCTGGAGGTATTAGAGTCTTATCAAGCTAGGGCGTATGCGATCGTGGCTATTTATCAGGGAGAAAAACTTTGGGGTTTGCTGGGAGCTTATCAAAATTCGGCTCCCCGTGAGTGGGAAGCAACAGAGGTAGAATTGTTGGCTCAAATTGGCGGTCAGTTAGGAGTTGCACTACAACAAGCTGAGTATTTCAAACAAGTTCAAGCTCAAACAGCAGAATTGGAAAAAGCAACGGAACGGCAAAAGGCGCTGTCAAATACCATTGATAAAATTCGTCAATCTTTGGATATTAATAAGATTTTTCAGACTACTACTCAAGAAGTGCGACAGTTACTAGAAGTTGAACGAGTGGCAATTTATCGTTTTTACCCAGACTGGAGTGGGGAATTTGTGGCGGATTCGATCATTGATGAATGGACTCCTGTAGTTCAAAGTTCATTACAAATTAATCCTGTAATTAGTAAACAAACTAATGCTAGTAAACTTCCCAGAAATGAAACTTTTGTACCAATTTTGCAGGGGGAAAAACTTTGGGGGTTGTTGGTTGCTTATCAAAATTCTAGTCCTCGTTATTGGCAAGATGAAGAAATTAATTTATTGGCACAGGTAGGGGTGCAATTAGGTATTGCTTTACAACAAGCTGAATTACTAGAAAAAACTCGTACCCAAGCTGAAGATTTGACAAAGGCTTTGCAGGAGTTAAAACAAACTCAAATGCACATGATTCAAGGAGAAAAAATGGCTGGTTTGGGGCAGTTAGTAGCAGGAATTGCCCATGAAATTAATAATCCTGTTAACTTTATTTATGGCAATTTGAATTATGTGGAAGAATATGCTCAAAATTTACTTGATTTAATGAAATTATATTCTGAACATTATGTCGATCCTGTTCCAGAAATTCAAGATTTTATAGAAGATATTGACATAGAATTTGTGATGCAAGATTTGCCTAAGACGATGAATTCTATGAAGGTAGGAGCTGAACGTATTCGTCAATTAGTATTTTCATTAAGAACATTTTCTCGTCTTGATGAAGCCGAAATGAAACCAGTAGATTTACATCAAGGAATTGATAGTACCCTGTTGATTTTGCAACATCGTTTGAAACCTAAGCACGCAGTTTCTCAGATTGAAATTGTGAAAAATTATGGGAATTTACCTTTGGTGAAATGTCATGCTGCTCAAATTAATCAGGTGTTTATGAATCTGCTTAGTAATGCCATAGATGTATTGGAAGAAAAACTAACAATAGAGAAAGATTTTAACCCTACTATTAGAATTACTACGGCAGTTAAAAAAGATAATCCACATAGTGTTTTGGTTAAAATTTCTGATAATGGTTTGGGAATTCCAGCAAAGGCGAAAGAGAAAATATTTAACCTGTTTTTTACTACTAAAGATATAGGTAAAGGAACAGGTTTAGGACTCGCAATTAGTTATGAAATTATTGTGCAAAAACATGGTGGTAAGCTCCTATTTAATTCAGAAGTAAATCAAGGAACTGAATTTATTATGGAAATTCCAATTCAGCCAAATAATGACAAAAGTTTGAATGATTCAAATTCGGTTAAATAGTTATAAATTGGTTAACTTTTTAGGAGTCAGGAGTCAGGAGTCAGGAGTTAGGAGTTAGGAGTCAGAAGTCAGGAGTCAGAAGTCAGGAGTTAGGAGTCAGGAGTTAGGAGTCAGGAGTCAGGAGTTAGGAGTTAGGAGTCAGGAGTCAGGAGTCAGGAGAAGAGAGCATTGCAAAGATTTAGTAGTTATGAAGATTGGAGATTTTTTTTATGTCCAAAAAATAAAAGTATAAAGCCTCTCCTCTTAAGGAGAAAAAAAGTGCTAGGATATTTCCTTATATCAAATTAGGAATCAGAAGGGAAGAGAATTTAAAAAGATTGGCACTTTGGGTGAAGATGAAAATTTTTTGATACCGAATTAAGCAGATTTGATATTATATTCAATCTGATTGTTTTAACCAGAGGTAATTATCAATTATCAATTATCCATTATCCATTAAATTCAGTCCATTTTTTAGGAAAACTTTGTTGTGGAAATACAATATTTGCTTTTTGATAATGTTCCAAAGATTTAATCAGATTATGGGTAGAAACTCCATAACAGCGATTCTGATAAATTAGAGCTAGATTCTTATTAACTATCGTCCATTGTTCAGGAAATTTATCCAAATTATATACTTCCAAAGCTAACTCACAGCAAGCTAAAGCAATTTCTAAATTCACATCTGAATCTCCATCAGGTAGTGCCCAAATAATTTGACCAAAATTTACTAATGTATTGGCAATAATAGCTGCTCTATTTTGACAGATATTGGGAAAAATTTGCCTCGCCCACTTGCGTAAAATATATATAAAATGGGGTTCTAATAAATCAATATTTTCAACAATTAGAGGATAAACAATTTGAGGATCGCCTTGACTTTTAAAAGTTGACTTTAATACCTCTAGTAAAAATGGCAAAGTTTCATCAATGGTTATAGTTAGAGAAGGAGTAAAAATTTTAGCTTCTAACCAAGCAGCAAAATTTTGATAATATGGCAATTTTTTCTCTAAAACGTTGTAAATAGGAAAATATGGCTGCATATTGTGCATAGATTTTATATAAACTTTAGTTAATTTTGCCCCTAATGGCTGCTATTGTAAATTTTAAATTGATAATTTTTACTTTTTTGAGCATTTCCATTGTTAGCTAGTTTACATTCTATTTTCCCATTCTAGACTGTAGGTTTCCGGATAGTATGAGATTATTTTTAGATATTTGGGATAAATAAAATTGAAAATATGGGGTAGTTAATCATCCGGATGTAATTAATTTAACTTGGTTCTAGTTGTTTGTAAAACAACATCACGAATCAGGATTTAATTATTCAATTGAAATATTATTTATCTGCTCGAAAAAATATATCATTTTTGATAAGTATATTCAATAATCAATAATCAATAATTAATAATTAATTATTAATTATTAATTATTACCTCTTCTTCGTAAGCATTCAGCGGTCAGCTAGCCTCTTGCTACGGTAGCTCTCCTACGGAATGCTACGCAAACATGTCGCGCAGCGTTTCTATGTAGGCGACAGCCGAAAATAGCTATCAGCTATGAGTTATTAACTCATGATTACACTGAAGGAGGAATTAGTCTCTAAAGAATGAAATATGAATGAAACTGGTCATCAGCTAACTTTAGTAATGGCTTAATTCTTTCCAAAGCTGAATGCCGTTTGCGGAGCATCCCGGAACGGAAACGCTAATAGCTGAATGCTTAGTCTTCTTATAAAGAAGAGAATTTACTCATTTGATTTAAACCTCATTTACACCAAAAAATTTAGCACCCTTTTTAAATAATTTTCCCGATCTTCTAGCATAGGAAAATGAGCCGTATTTTCCATAACAGTAAACTCTATTTTCTCATTAAGTCTTGCTGCTTGCTCACCCATATCTGCCGGAATAATTTTATCATATTCACCAGAAATTAATAGAATTGGTACTGTTAAATTTTTAAATTGTTCTGGCAACCATTCTGATGCTTCTTTACTCACAGAAGTTAAAACTGTGCCATAAGCAGCATCAAAGTCAGCCATCAAAAAATCTTCCAAAAATTCATTACATAAATTATCAGGAATAGATCTATATAAAAATCTTTTCATCACCATACGACCCATAAAGGGAATTTTTGTTAACCATTTAGGGCGAAACATAACTACATAACGACTTACTTTATGGAATGCAGAAAAACTTTTTTCATCATATTCAAAAATACCACTACAAGTTAAAATTGCCTTTTGTACTTTCTCTGGATACATATTTAAAAATATAGCTGAAATAGACGATCCAGTTGAATGAGCTGTTAGGTAAACTTTGTCTAAATTTAAAGTCTCTAATAAAACTTTTAAATCTTCTGCATAACCAGCTAAATTATAATTATCAGTAAGATATTTTGAACTTTTGGAAATACTTTTTTCTGCTGTGGGGTCAGGTGTAGGTAAAGATGTACGACCAAATCCTCTTAAGTCGTAAATTAAACAATCAAACCTATCAGAAAGTTCTTGAGCTGTACTTTCCCAATATCTGCCAGAACCTCCCCATCCATGCAAAAATACCATTACTGGTTTGGATTTTTCTGTAGAGTTTGATGTTTTTATCCACTCATAATAATGTTCAACACCATTAACATTTATATAAGATGTTTTTTCTGTTGTCTTCACCTTAATTAGCTCCTCCTGCCTAATTAAAAAATTTAACTTAAGTTATAGATTATATCAAACTCTGTCTAATTAATAGACGTCTTGCAAAACCTTGCATTATCTTAATTAAAGATATGAAATAAACAATTTAATCTTCCTATTCCCTATTCCCTATTCCCTGACTTCTGCAAGAAGTCTAATAAACCTGACTCAAAAATTTAGATAATTTCGTCTCATCTAACTTATAATTTGTTCTAACACCAGTACAAACATCTAAACCAAAAGGAGAAACTTGTTGAATTGCTGCTGCGACATTTTCTGAATTTAAACCCCCTGCTAAATATACAGGTACATCTACTAACTCCCGAATCTTCTTACTAATATCCCAATTATGAACTTTACCTGTACCTCCTAACTGTTTAATTGGTAAATATTTATTCCCAGAATCTAATAATATTCCATCTACTAATGGAGCAACTGCAATAGCTTCCTTTATAGATTCTTCTCCTATTACATGAATAACCTTTACAATATCAATTCCAGCCATAGCATCTCGCAAGTCTTGATATTTTCCTAATATAAGATCGTCACATATTTGAATTGTATTTACTCCACAACGACGCTGTTGTTCAATAATTGATTTAATATCCTGTTTACTGGTTAATAAAAAAGTAGATACACCAGGCGGAACTAGGACAGCAATTTCTGTTATTAATTCTTCAGAAATAACTCCAGGTCCAGAAGGCATAGCAGAAACTAAACCTAAAGCCGAGGCTCCATAAAAAATTGCCATTTTTGCTTCTTCAATACTGCTAATACAGCAAATTTTTACTCGTGGTTTTGTTGTTGGATTCATCTGGCAAGAGTTCCTCTTAAAAGCTACTTAATTCTCCATATTTTTCTAATATTTTGATGATAAATTCTTTGGCTGTTACAGGTGTTGCTGTTTCTACTTCAACACTGTTTTGATGTAGCCACCAACCTGTAGTAATCTCAGGCGATCGCCATATTTCTAAATGTTCTACGGATGGATAAGCATAGAAGCTCTCATCCCCACTCGCGAAAATTCCCCAACTCCAATGAGTAAAATAGTCGTGACTAACTTTATATATAGGAAAATTCCCACCTACAGGCATTCCCCATCCATCAATAGCGATAAGAGCTTTTACTTGTCCGCCTTGGAGTTGCCAAGTCCAAGCTGCTCCTACAGCTCCTACCACTCCTGCACTAAAGGCAATAAATAGTAATGGCATATCTATAGTTATAGATTTTGAATACCATAAAAATTTTGATATGTCAATCGCAGAGTAGGGAGCATAGTCTTGAGTTGGGTAAACTAAGAGGTCGCTGGAATCAGAGAGACCCTGCCAATTAATAAATAATCCCTCTAAGAATTCCTCAGTTAACTTTGGGTCATGTATTCCGGGGCAAATTACTATAGTCATTTCAATTATTAGTTATAGCCCAGTAGGTCTAGTAGTGGACTGACACAGCTAAAACTGTGCAGAGCGCTTTTTTCCGATAGTTCCTTATTATCGCTAGAAAAATTTTACTACTCATCACCTCTGGCGGAGTGCTTCAGAAAATGTATTGACTATTGCGTATAGAGCAATAGAAGGAAAAATTGCACTACCCATCACCTCTGGCGGAGTGCTTCAGAAAATGTATTGACTATTGCGTATAGAGCAATAGAAGGAAAAATTTTACTACTCATCACCTCTGGCAGGGTGCTTCAGAAAATGAATTAACTCTTGCTCCCGACGCAATAGAAGGAAAAATTTTACTACTCATCACCTCTGGCAGGGTGCTTCAGAAAA
>NZ_JBNHEQ010000081.1:0-6191 GCF_050016015.1 Dapis hubbardiae BLCC-M172 | reverse complement strand
CAACAAACCCGGTTTCTTAGAACACCAGAGCGATTATTTCATAGCTCTTCTAGAAACCGGGTTTGTATTAGATATCTTACCATTAGGGAATAGGGAGTAGGGAGTAGGGAGTAGGGAGTAGGGAGTAGGGGAAAATGGCTATGATTTTTCAACTGTAGAAACCTGGTTTGTATTATATCATGTCCGTTTATATCGTTTGTGTAAACCCAAGCATAAATATCTACAGGAAATTTAAGTTTTTTTCTTGATATTAAGCTTTCCTACCTGTTCCCTCTCTTGGTGCGCATTCCCAAGCCAGTCCGTTGGGCGAGTCTCCCGACTTGAAGGAACTGGCGTTTGCGTCTGTCGCCGACGCGGGGTCGCACCGCTGTTCCCAGTTAAGTGTTCCCTAACCTTTGCTATACAATACCGATGCTAGCGGACATGATATTAGATATCTTACTGAAAAATAAAGATTCGTAGGGGTTTGGTCTCCAAACCCATTCAACCGAAGATGATCTAAGTCCTGATATAATATAATATTTATATCCAAGCTTTTACATAGTTAATGATTATTCTTGATTGAAATTAATAAAAATTAATTGGATAATTTTTTATATCTTAAAAACAACAGGTGAAAAACATGAACTTTTTCCACAAAAACAACAAATCCGCAAAAATTACTAATCCCAAATTTATATTAATACCAATTTTGTTAATCATAATAGGTTACTTAGGTAACTACTTCAAAATACATTTGTTTTTTGGGGTAGATTTTCTTTTCGGTAGTATAGCAAGCTTAATAGTAGTTTATTTCTATGGAACTAAATGGGGTACTTTAGCTGCCTTGATTGCTAGTACCCACACATACTTTTTATGGAATCATCCTTATGCAATTATTATTTTTACTCTAGAAGTAATGTTTGTCGGAGTAATGTTAAATCGGCGGGGTTATAAAAATATGGTATTGCTAGATGGAATATACTGGATTGTTCTGGGGATGCCTTTAGTGGTATTATTTTATAGATTTGTGTTAGATTTCAGTCAAACACAAACCCTGTTACTCATCTTGAAGCAATCAGTTAATGGCTTCTTTAATGCCTTAATTGCTAACTTAATTATCACTTATTTACCAATACATAAATTAGCTGGTTTTCCCAGAGAAAAAAAATACTCTTCATTTCAACAAACTATCTTTAATTTGTTAATGGCATTTATTTTATTTCCAGCTTTAATACTCACCATATTTAATGGTCAACATATACTGGATACTATTGAAAACGATATTCAAAAAGAACTCAATGTTGCAAAAGCACCTCTAGCAAATAACTTAAAATATTGGTATCAACAACATCTCAATGCTATAGCAGAATTAGCAAAAATAGGAACTCAAACACCAGATTCGGAAAGAGATAGTTTACAAAAAAGTATATCAGTAATTCAAAAAACATTCCCCTCTTTTCTGAAAATTTATGTCACTGATGTTAGTGGTGACATAATTGCTACTCAACCAGAATTTAATGAAGTTGGAGAATCAATGTTTAACTTAAACATATCTGATAAATATAATCTCAAGGAGATAGCAAAAAAACTAGAACCAGAAATTACAGATGTTCATAGAGATAAAGCTTCTATTACACCCCATGTTGGTATCGCAATACCAGTAGTCAGAAATAATCAGTTTGCAGGAATTGCTTATGGTTCTCTAGACTTAAGTCAAGTTAGTAAATTTCTGAAACTAAATACCCAAGTAAATGGAACAGAAGGAATAGAAGCAATACTTGTGGATGGTGACAACTATATAATTGCGGATAGTCGTTCCGGAGTAACTATTCAAGAAAAATTAGACTTACAGGAAACAGGAAATATCTACTACAATGGAGATATTTTTAAGTGGCAACCAAAAACACCAGGAATGCCAAAAATGAAACGGTGGAAACAATCATTCTATGGAGTCAAGGTCAAAATTAGTCCTGATATTTCCTGGTCTTTATATATCAAGCAAGCAACAGCACCCTATATTGAGTATTTAGATAGGAGCTACATTAAAAATCTAGCTACAATGCAAGTAATAGCAATCTTAGGATTAATCACATCAATCTTACTTAGCAAAAGATTAGTAGCACCGATGTTAAAACTGGCACAGGTAACTACAGACTTACCTCAAAAACTTGTGTCAGAATCAGTTCCTACAGATTTGCCACAGAGTAGAATTGCAGAGATTAATACCCTTACTGTCAACTTTCAGTTAATGGCAGTAGCACTACAGGAAAAATTTATAGAAATCAACCACACAAATGCAACCTTAGAAAAACGAGTTGCAGAAAGAACTGAGGAACTCAACAAAAAAAATGAAGCTTTAAGTGCAGAAATTATCCAGCGTCGTCGGATAGAATCCATTTTAAGCGATCGCGAAGAACGCTATGAACTTGCGGTATCAGGTACAAACGATGGTATCTGGGATTGGAATATACACACAAATGAAGTTTATTACTCACCCACATGGATGAGAATTCTGGGTTACGAAGACAACCCACTTCCTCATATATATTCTACTTGGGCAGATAATGTACATCCAGATGATTTAGAAGTAGCGCTCAAAGACATACAAGCACATTTAGAAGGAAAAACAGAGCTTTATGAGAATACCCATCGGATTAAACATCAGGATAGACATTATGTATGGATATTTGCTAAAGGTAAATGTATTCGTGACAAGCAAAATAAACCCTCTCGCCTTGTTGGCACAATAACGGACATTACAGGAAAGAAACAAGCAGAAGATGAATTGAGAATTGCTAAAGAAGAAGCAGAAATTGCCAACCGGTCTAAGAGTGAATTCCTCGCAACAATGAGCCACGAAATTCGTACTCCCATGAATGCAGTTATTGGGATGACGGGTTTACTCTTAGATACATCACTTAACCCACAACAGCTAGATTTTGTAGAAGTTATCCGCAACAGTGGGGATGCTTTGTTGATCTTAATTAATGATATTCTTGACTTCTCAAAAATTGAGTCTGACAAATTAGAGTTAGAGGAACAACCCTTTAATCTCCGAACCTGCATAGAAGAATGTCTAGATTTATTAGCGCCAAGGGCAACAGAGAAAAAGTTAGAGCTAGCTTATCTAATAGATCGACAAACTCCTGAAGTTATAGTCGGAGATATAACTCGCTTACGCCAAGTGTTAGTTAATCTTCTCAGCAATGGGGTTAAGTTTACAGAGACTGGGGAAGTAGTTGTATCTGTCACCGCTTCACCTCAAAACCTAGACTTAAACTCTTCTGAAAATCGGCATTGCCCCATTCCCAATCAAACAGAATGTACTCAACCAAATACTCCCTGTCCTATTTTCTACACAATACAATTCGCAGTTAAAGATACTGGTATTGGTATTCCACGCGATCGCCGAAATCGTCTATTTAAGCCTTTTAGTCAAGTTGATGCTTCTACAACTCGTTACTACGGTGGTACGGGATTGGGATTAGCTATCAGCAAGCGGTTAACTGAAATTATGGGAGGAACAATGTGGGTAGAGAGTGAACTAGGAGTTGGTTCCACTTTTTTCTTTACGATAGTATCTCCTGCTGTTCCTAGTAGTTCATGTCTTGAGCAGGAGAATGGAACTGAAAAATTATTAGAAAATAAACATTTGTTAATCGTTGATGACAATGCTACGAATAGGGAAGTGCTGACACTTCAATCAGAATCCCTGGGTATGAGGTCTCAAGCTATAGCTAGTGGGGAAGAAGCAATAAATGTACTACAGTCAGGGGATAAATTTGATGTTGCTATTTTAGATGTACAAATGCCTGGAATGGATGGCATAACTCTAGCTAGGGAAATTCGTAAACTTGGCAGTTGTCAGGATTTACCCATAGTTTTTCTGAGTTCTTTAGCTCAAGAATTATCAAATACCAAGGCTAATATAAATGCTACTACTTATCTAAATAAGCCAATTAAACAATCTCAAATTGAGAAAGTGTTAGTAGGAATATTTAAAGGAAATATAGTTGATAGTGCGCAAAAATTAAAAATTGAATCAAATATCAAGCTAGCAGAAACATTACCTTTGAAAATTCTCTTAGCTGAAGATAATGTCGTTAACCAAAAAGTCGCAATTAATATTCTGAAAAATTTAGGATATCGAGCTGATATTGCAGCAAATGGTTTAGAGGTATTAGCTGCCTTACATCGTCAGTCTTATGATGTGGTATTGATGGATGTACAAATGCCAGAAATGGATGGTTTGACTGCTACACGCCAAATCTGTGCTGAATGGGCAAAAGATGAACGCCCCTGTATTGTTGCTATGACTGCTAATGCTATGCAAGGCGATCGTGAAAAATGTCTAAATGCTGGTATGGATGACTATATTGCTAAACCAGTTCGCCGAGAAGCATTGAGTACGGCTTTAAGTAAATGTGGTCTCTCAGCAACAGAAACAATAGTCAAGCAGGAAAAAGCACCTGCGCCAGAATCAGAAATAGTGATTGATAAAGCAGTATTGGAGGAGTTGAAGGAAATGGCAGGATACGACCCCGAAATGGTCGTGGAAATAATTAATTGCTATCTGGAAGATACACCCAAACTTTTAAATGAAATTACTCAAGCAATTGAAAAAGAGCAGGCAGAATTGCTACAAAAATCTGCTCACACCATGAAGTCTAGTAGTGCTTCTGTCGGTGCCACAAACCTATCTCAGCTTTGCAAGGAATTAGAATCTATTGGACGTGGGGGAGCTACGGAAGGCACAGATGTGATTTTATCTCAGGTTAAGGCAGAATATGAGCGGGTTGAGAATGCTTTACGAGATGAACTTCAGGCTTATATGTAGAAATTATCCTGGGTGTATTTTGAGTTAATTTGGGTGTTGGTGATGCGTGGCTATGATTTTTCTGGCATTCTAGAAACCGGCTTTGTATTAGATGCTGATAAATAGTGAAATTTGTCTCCAACAAACCCGGTTTCTTATAACAGTTTAGATTTCATAGCTCGGTTCACCAACGCCTGAGTTAATTTGTAGCAAAGATTATCTATCAAACTTATATTATAGGCAACTAAAGACAAATTTAGTATAATACTTATTATATATAAACACCCATTATGATTACTCTGAGTAGCTACCACATAACCGAAATCCTCTACCAAGGGACAAGAACTGCAGTTTATCGAGGGACGCGCAATAAAAATAACCAACCTGTTATTATCAAAGTATTGCGCAATAAATCCCCCAAATTTAATGAACTCCTACAATTTCACAACCAATATGTACTAACTCACAATTTACAACACCCTACTATTGTCCAACCTCTTTCCCTAGAACGTTACGGTAATGGTTATTCCTTAGTGATGCCCGATAATGGAGCCATTGCCCTCCGGGATTATTGGTATGGTGGGGTGAAAATTATGGCACCTGAATCTGAGCAAAACCTCAGTGAATTTCTCAAAATTGCCATTCAACTAGCTGAATGTCTCCATTATCTCAACCAAGAGCGTATCATTCACAAAGATATTAAACCCGCCAATATCCTAATTCATGCAGAAACTAAACAAATTCAACTGATTGATTTTAGCATCGCTAGTTTGCTGCCCAAAGAACAAATTGAACTGACTAACCCTAATGTGCTGGAAGGAACTCTCGCCTACATCTCCCCAGAACAAACAGGACGGATGAACCGAGGTATTGATTATCGTACCGACTTTTATTCATTGGGTGTGACATTATTTGAACTCCTCACAGGTGAATTACCCTTTACCACCGATGATGCAATGGAGTTAGTACATTGTCATCTTGCGAAAATGCCAAGAATAGGGAGTAGTGTGGAAAGTGGAACACAAATACCCCAGATGGTAATTGAAATTGTGATGAAATTGATCGCGAAAAATGCAGAAGAGCGTTATCAAAGTGCATTGGGTTTGAAATACGATTTAGAAAAATGTCTGGAACAATGGGAAAGTAGAGGGGAAATTGCTCAATTTGAATTAGGAGAACGAGATGTGAGCGATCGCTTCCTCATCCCCGAAAAACTCTACGGACGAGAATCAGAAATTGCTACCTTGCTAGCAGCTTTTGAACGCATCACCAAGGGCACATCGGAAATGATGCTAGTAGCAGGATTTTCCGGAATAGGGAAAACGGCAGTAGTCAATCAAGTCCACAAACCAATCACACGTCAGCAAGGATATTTCATCAAAGGTAAATTTGA
>NZ_JBNHEQ010000080.1:0-8875 GCF_050016015.1 Dapis hubbardiae BLCC-M172 | reverse complement strand
TTACTCAGGAAAAATTTTGTCTATAAGGGTCGGAAAGTTTTCTATTGCGCAATACCCAATAAGAATTTTTACCTAGGAAAAATTTTGTCTATGAGGGTCGGAAATTTTTCTATTGCGCAATACGCAATAGGAATTTTTGCCTAGGAAAAATTTTGTCTATGAGGGTCGGAAATTTTTCTATTGCGCAATACGCAATAGGAATTTTTGCCTAGAGGAAATTTCGTTTATGAGGGTCAGAAATTTTTTATTGCGCAATACGCAATAAGAATTTTTACCTAGGAAAAATTTTGTCTATAAGGGTCGGAAATTTTTCTATTGCGCAATACGCAATAGGAATTTTTACTCAGGAAAATTTTGATGTTTGAGTGATGGAAAGTTTTTATTGCGTATAGAACAATAGGAATTTTTGCTCATTGAGCAAATTAAGAGATAAAATTAAACCTAAAGTAATTTGAATAAAACTTCTGAAAAACATGAAAGCTTCGGAAATAAAACTACAAAAAATTCTAGAAGGAACTCAACAATATGTGGTTCCCCTATTTCAACGTCCCTACAGTTGGGAACGTCAACAATGGGATAATTTATGGGACGATTTGATAGAGTTAACTGAACAAGAAATTATACGACCTCATTTTATGGGTTCTATTGTCACAATGCAGACTAATTCTGTACCTGAAGGAGTATCTAAATATTTATTAATTGATGGGCAACAAAGACTAACTACTATTTTAATTTTATTAGCTGTTATTCGCGATCGGGCTAAACAAAACAAAGAAACAAATAAACTGGCAGAACAAATTAATAATACCATTTTAATTAATCCTTATGAAGATGGTTTAGAGCAATACAAATTACAACCTACTCAGGCAGATCGTCCTGATTTTCATCAAATTATTGATGGAGATTCACCTAATTCTGAAAAATCTTTAATTAATGGTTGTTATCGCTTTTTTGAAAAAAAAATTCGCCATAAAGAAATAGAGTTAACTTCACTTAAGAAAGCAATTCTTACTGGTCTTTCCTTAGTAAGTATTACATTAGCCTCTGACGAAAATCCTCATTTAGTGTTTGAAAGTTTAAATGCTAAAGGAAAACCTTTAAGTCAAGCCGATCTAATTAGAAACTACTTTTTTATGAAAATTCATGTCGATCAACAAGAGGAAATTTACGCTCAATATTGGAAACCCATGCAAAATAATTTAGCTGATGGTTTAACAGAGTGTATTCGTCATTACTTAATGAAAGACGGTTTAGATGTGAAACAAAACGAAGTTTATTTGAATTTAAAGGATAAGGTTAATCCCAAAAATGCTTTAGAATCTCTCGAAGATTTAACTAAATTTGCTGACTATTATCAGAAACTCATTGAACCTCATCAGGAAACAAATAAATCTATTAGTAATTGCTTGATGCGTTTGAAAAGATTAGAAGTAACAACTGTCTACCCTTTTTTACTTAATTGCTATGATGATTGGATGAAAGAAAAAATTTCTATTGATAATTTTGTCGAAGTTTTAAATATTATTGAAAATTTTATTATTCGACGCTTTGTCTGTAATGTTCCTACTGGCTCCCTAAATAAAATTTTTCCTTCTCTATACAGTCAAATAAACCGAGAAACCGATAAAAAATTTATGGAGGGATTAAAATATGTGTTAACTGGTAAAAAATATTCTTATCCCACAGATGACAAGTTTAAAGCTAGTTTAAAAGAAGTTGAACTTTATGGTACAAGGTTTAAGGTAGAAAAAGGTAAACTTATTTTAGAGTCCATTGAACAATCTTTCAATCATAAAGAAAAAGTATCTTTTGATAATCTTACCATCGAACATATTATGCCTCAAATGCCTAAAGGATTAAGTGAAGATTGGAAAAAATCTTTAGGAGAAGATTGGGAAATAACTCACGAACTCTTACTACATACACTGGGAAATTTAACTTTAACAGGGTATAATTCCGAACTTTCTAATTGTCATTTTAGCAAAAAGAAAGAGATTTTGTTAGACAGTAAACTGAAATTAAACGAGTATTTTCAAGACAAAAAAAATTGGCAGAAACAAGATATTGAAGACCGAACAGAATATTTAGCAGATTTCTGCTTAAAAATATGGCCTTACTTTGGAGATGCAAGTCAAAAGGGAACAGTTAGAGATACAGTTAGAGGAACAAAACCAAAAGCTGTGTCTGTACTCAACAAAACATATAGTGTTAAAAGTTGGCGTGAAGTGTTAGAGACTACCATGAATATTATTGTCGATCTAGTAGATGAGGATAAATTTCAGGAACTTGTAGAAGAATTTCCTCGTTTTGTAAACTGGAACGATAAAAAACCAAACACTAAAAAACTAAAAAATGGAGCATCTATTGGAGGTAATTTGTATGCTGATGATATCTATTCATTCTGTTTAAAAGCAATTGAAAGAGTAGGATTAAGTTCTGAAGATTGGCAAGTTGAAATATAAAAATAACAACAGGAAATTAATCAACTAATTTTTAGTGCTAGTTGATTAAACTTTAGTAATATCATGTTTAGTAAAAAACAGCTCCTAGTTTTGCTCTAGCCAGAATATATTTTAGGAGCTAGAGCAAAACTACAAACGAAAAAAATTGACTTTATTTTTACTGCTGACTGCTAAAGTAATCAATTCCATCAATTCCATAAATTTCAATAATTATATATAAATTCTTGGTTGATCAAAGCTATTTATCTTTGAATATCTGAATCATTTGCCATTAGTTCAATCTGATTTTCTATGTTAGATTCTGCAAGTATTTGATTTGACTTTTGCTTGAATTTTTCAGTTAAACGGTTCAGTAACCATTTTTGTTCATCTCAAGATAAAGAATTAATTGCTTGTTCAATTTCCTATATTTTATTAGATATAAGTTTCTCCTTGAGGGGCGATAATTATACAATAATTAGGGTTTGCTGAAAAAGTCTAATACTGATGATAGGAAATAGAGAACAGTTTAGACTATCTGTCATGGCTAAATTTTTTGATTTTAGTTTTCAAAACTCTACCATTTTTAGATAACAACAGCCAAAAATTAGGTACTTTTTCAGGATTTAAACAAGATAAAAATTTGCTCTGTTAATGCTTTTATCTTTAATCAGCAAACCCTAATTAAAGGTTACTGATTTTATTATTATAGGAATGCAAAGACTATTTTTCATTTAATTAGCTTAATCTTAACTCAATTATTTATCTAAAAAAATCATTTCTTCCCTCTAAATAAATGATTATGTTCAGGATTATAAAGACCAGAACGCCCTATTTTTTCCACCTTTTCCAAAGCAGGACTAATTACATAAAGTGTTGTTCTAACTAACTGTTTCTCCTCAGTCACAACAGCCATTTTCTCCAAAGGTACAACCAAAATTTCCTCATCAGGCCATCCCAACCGATAACATATCGCCACAGGTATCTGAGCCGAATAATGTTCCATCAACTTTTCCTGTGCTTCCCACACATGACGGGCGCTCAAATACAAACATAAACTCGCCCCATGAGCTGCTAAACTACCCAACTCTTCCCTTGAAGGAACTCCCGTTGCTTTCCCACTAATTCTCGTTAAAATAATCGTCTGTACCAACCCAGGCACAGTTAACTCCACCTTTAACTTAGCTGCCGCATCCTGAAACGCACTAATTCCCGGCACAATTTCAAAATTAATTCCCGCTTCAGCCAAAAGTTGCATTTGTTCATAAACCGCTCCATACAAACTAGGGTCTCCAGAATGAAGGCGCACCACAGAAAGACCTTTTCTCACTCGGTCAATCATTAGAGGTAAAATTTCTTCCAAAGTTTTATTAGCCGTTCTGATAACCTCAGCATCAGAACACACATTCCGTAACATTTGCTTAGGTACTAAAGAATCTGCATATAAAATTACATCTGCTCTAGCTAAGATTTTGTCAGCCTTCACCGTCAATAGGTCGGGGTCTCCCGGACCTGCTCCGACAATGTAAACTGCTGGTGTAAGATTTTTAGTATTTTCCATTTTCAATTAATTAAAAAATAGGCAGTGGGAGCATCTTGCTCCCGTACTAGGGGCTTTATATCAATTTTGCTGAAACGGTTGTCGTTGCTACCCAAGAGAAGTAATCCCTAAGACCCTGAGATTGCTTCCTTCCACTCCGTTCCAGTCGCAATGACTTTACTAATAACTAATTATGGTAGTCCTACATAGTAATGGTGAAGATATTTGTAATTTTTCCCCACACTTCCCACACTTCCCACACTTCCGTACGGACGTTGCATGCAACGTCCCTACCCCACACTCCCCACACTCCCCACCCGGACCACACTCTGTCTACCATTACTATGCACCACCACCCTAATTATTTGTTAGGTCTCTAAATTTTTCCGTTGTGGATCGGCAAAGTTTGGGATAAGTAAGCAGGGCTGGCAAATCTAATCTAAAAGCACTGATAAATAAATGTTTAGCGGATTTTTGGAGTGAAAAAAGTGCAAATTTTTAAGCTTGAGCGACTAAAAAGTTAGGACAAAAGGCAGAGTTGCACAAAAAGATACAGGTACAATTATTCCTCCTACTTTCTCTTGTCTCCCCACCCTCCCCACCCTCCCCACACTTCCTTGGCACACTACCAAATTTTTCCGGATATAAGTATCTATCTTCAGATAAATAGAATGGTAGATGTACCCTGGTTTAGCTCTAGACTTTATGCCTAGAGCTTTTTTCATTTTTCAGAGTCTATAGAACCCCTGAAGGTATCTTTTCTTGAAATACAAAGCTTTCAGGAAAGCCGTTTTAGGGATCTTAACAACTATAGGGGTTCAGGAGACCGAAAAATTACGAAAAATGACTGCTAGACTCGTAAAACCCAGATGGCTATTGGACTTGTAATTTCTTAAATAGATACCAAATGGCTTCTATATAGCAATCACCGAATGAGATGTGAGAATTTTTATGATAGTTAGTAGAAGCTCAAAACCTTAAAAATTCTGACTCCTGTACGGACGTTGCATAACAAAAATGCGAACGTCCCTACGACTCCTGACTCCTAAGTACCACCAAAATCTTACAACTTAAATATGATTGCTATAGTTTAGTTTGTTTCTTTAACTTCTGAGGGGAAAACATCTGGCAAAGGTCGCTTCAACAAATATAGCCATGCTAAACCTGCTAAGCCCAACAAAATACCAGTTAAACTAACAAATTGGGCAATCCGTAATGGTCCTAACATTAAACTATCAGTTCGTAATCCTTCAATCCAAATCCTTCCACTACTATAAGCAGCCATATAAATTAGAGATAAAGTGCCAACTTTAAGTGGAGGTTTACCCCGCAAATCCCGAAAAAATAGGAATAACAATAGCCCGAATACCATTAAGTTCCATAAAGACTCATATAAAAAAGTGGGATGGAAATAATCAAAATTTACTAATTCTGGCGGACGGTTTTGTGGAGGAATATACAACTTCCAAGGTAAATTAGTGGGACTACCAAAAGCTTCAGAATTGAAAAAATTACCCCACCTACCAATGGCTTGTCCTAAAATTAAAGAAGGAGCCACTAAATCTGCCAACTGCCAGAAAGAGATTTTATTAAGTCTGGCAAAAATCAAAGCAGCGATCGCCCCACCAATAATTGCTCCATGAATCGCAATTCCTCCTTTCCAAATGGCAATCATATCTATAGGATTTTGTTGATACTCTTCCCACTCAAACAAAACATAGTATAAACGCGCTCCAGGAATTGCAGCTATTACTAACCAAACCACTAGATCGCCCAACAAGTCAGGGTTAACATCACGAAGTTTAGCTAAGTATTGGGAAAGGGTGACTCCGATTAATACTGCACTTGCAATTAAAAGTCCATACCAACGGATTGCCAAAGGCCCCAACTGGAAAAGAATTGGGCCTGGGGAAGCAAATTGAATGCCTAAAGGTAATAAGGGAATCTCTAGTGTCATTTCAGTTATCAGTTATCAGTTATCAGTTATCAGTTATACCAGTGCTGGGAATGTAGGGGCGAATGGCCATTAGCACCCCGGGGGGGTTGATTTCTGAATTTTGCATCAGTAATCTTCAGCTTCAGCAGGAGGCTTTAAATCCAAAATTTCCTTTTTTATCCCCTTTTAGAGCAAAAGTTCGTCTGGCGCAGTCAAGGTTAAACTTGAGAGCTTCTTTCTTAGTCATTGATCTAGCATCAAAACTACTATCAATATTCCTTCCCAGTCAAAAGTATTAAAAAAAAATATATAAAATAGGTGAAGACTACAATATATTATTCCAGGGCATAGTATCTAGAAAATAACTTATTTAGTGCTAAATTTTATGATTATTTATCAACAAAAATATTAATATTATCTTTCTCATAAGTAGTCAGATATACATAAATAGCTCTATATTAATAAACGTCAAAATAGACCTAATTATTATACCACAAAAGTTTTTAGTGTATTTACAAAAATTTATATGCACTAAAATTGATCTCAGAGTATTTTAACTGTGAATCAACTTATTTGACATAAATTTTACAACACTAATTTCCAGTACAACCGTAGAGAATACCTTTTGTTTTTTTCAGTTTGACATAATCTTCAGCAATCTCAATATTTAATCTTTTTTTAAGAAATCAATTCTTATTATAAAGTTAAGAAATTAGAAATAATAACCAATATGTTTATATGTTGATTAAGATTGAATAATGTAAATTTAATTTTCCAGTAGTGAATAAATATATGGAACTATTGCAAGAACAAATTATTGCTTTAACTAAAAAAGTTGAAGCAATACACGCCATCATTGAGCAACTCAATGACAAGGTATCAAATTACATAATTGTTGAGAAAGTAAATCAATATCAAGCTACACAAACTGATTCTAATCTGCAACAGGCACTTGAACTTAAACAAAAATATCACTGTTTCGACCCGGAGTTAGAACATAAGGATGTGCTAGTAGATGATAATCATTTGAATAAGAGTAGTCAAAATATTGATGGAGAATTAACATCAGAAATTCAAATTCAACGACTAACAGCTCAGTTAACAGCAGCTTATAATCGAATTGCTGCTTTAGAAGAACAATTACTCTCAAAAAGAATTAAATCTTAAAATAGGGAATAGGGAGTAGGGAGTAGGGAGTAGGGAGTAGGGAGTAGAGGAAATAATTGATGATTTATCTGGAATAACTGAATTGGAGATAGCTATTAGACAAGACAAAAAGCATATATACATGAAGTCAGAAATCAGAATTAATCTCTGACTAAGTTTGAGCATTGATAAATTTCCTGACCTATTTGTTTCGTGCTATATATTTTGCTGTGAGATAAATTAAAAAAAAAATTTTCTTAACCCTAAATATTGAAATAAAGAGAATATATTAGATTAATATTATATAGTGTTTTGAAATGAGATATAAATCTAGATTCAGGTTTTTTCTAATAACAAAAGTGTGCTTATTAAGTACCTACTAAATTCTTGTGGAAAGCTATTATTCTCTATTCCCTATTCCCTTTTTATTTAAGAAATATAAAAGGCGCAAACAAATCTTCAACAGCTTTCAGCAATTGAGTTTGATTCCAATCTCTATATAAATGAGCAGCGATCGCAGATCCTCCACAACCAACCCCTTCCTTAACATATCCCCTTTCATAAGCTTGTAGTTGAGGATAACAAGACTCAGAAAAACTAAGTTGTGTTGCCATTAAAGGTACACAACCAATTTCTTGTGCTAACCCAACAGTATCTCCAGTTGGATCTTCAGCAACCCAACGAGTTGTTCCCACCACAATATTCTCAGGTTGCCAAGCTAGAGACAAATTTTCTGCCAATGCTTGCATTAAAGCATAAACAGCTAACATTTGCGTTCCACCAGCCAACATTACTCCAACCTTAAGACTTGCTGCCATTGCCATTGCTGCTACTACTATTTGCATCGGGTCTCCCACTGCAGCAATTAGTTTTAAAGGTTGTGAAAGTGGAAGCGCCGAATTAAAACCAGCAACCTGTAAACCCTGACGTACCACAGCCAACTTTTGACTATGATTACATTCAGGATGACTGCTATTTACCTTACCAACAGCAGCAATACCCAAACCTAATAAAACTGCTAAAGCAGTAGTTGTTCCTCCAACTACACATTCTCCTAAAATTAGATAGCTATCTTTTGCTTCATCAGCTAATTTCTCACCCCAATAACTACCTACTTCGAGTAAATGTTGAACTGTTGCCATATCCAAAGCATTGCCAGAAGTTAAACAACGAGCAGGAGAGCCTCCCAAATCAATTGTTGGTACAGTTGGTTTATGAGTTAAACCTGCATTAAATAAATAAAGAGGAATATTTAGAGCATCAATAATTGCTTTTGTAATTAAAACTGGGGAAGCACCAGCGTTGAGGGGTGGTAATGGATATTGGGGTTGTGGTTGTAGACCATTATATAAAAATTCTACATCTGCTAAACAAGTATATTGGCGGTCTTGTGGTGTTGCTCCTGCTGCTGAAATTCCTGGAATTAGACCTGTATCTGTAAATCCTAAAATACAGCTAAAAATTGGTTGGCGACCTTGATACTTTTGCAGCCAATTTTTTCCCTGTTGTATTTGGGTATAAACACGAATCATTAATTCAGTTATAAGTTATAAGTTATCAGTTATATTAAATCGGGTTATCAATAAAAACAATCGGGTTTCTGAATTCGCTGTTTTTAGTTATTTAACTTACCCAAAGAAACTCGGTTTTGACAAGGAATCTTATATTTTAATCATAGACATCTACAAAAAAAACTGGTTTCTAGGTTCCAAGTTTTGTTCCTGCTTCTTTTTTCTTCTTTCTTCGTTCTTCCTTCAGGTTTCTGAATTCGCTGTTTTTAGTTATTTAACTTACCCAAAGAAACTCGGTTTT
>NZ_JBNHEQ010000079.1:0-1248 GCF_050016015.1 Dapis hubbardiae BLCC-M172 | reverse complement strand
GGAGGTAGTCCGTAGGGGTTTGGTCTCCAAACACTTTTCTATTTCTGATTTGTCTTTATTGCTCTATACACAATAAAAGTTTTTACCTACCATTTTCTGATTTCTGGGGAAAATTTTGTCGGAGGTAGTCCGTAGGGGTTTGGTCTCCAAACACTTTTCTATTTCTGATTTGTCTCTATTGCGCAATAGTCAGAAAACTGCTCACCCCCCTCCGGTTGGCATGAGCTTCAGAAAATGCAACTATTATTTCCCTCTATTCCCTAATAGTCAGAAAACTGCTCATCTCCCTCCGGTTCTTATGCGCTTCATAAAATGCAAATAAGATTTGTCTCTATTGCGCAATAGTCAGAAAACTGCTCATCCCCCTCCGGTTCGCATGCGCTTCAGAAAATGCAACTATTATTTGTCTCTATTCCACAATAGTCAGAAAACTGCTCATCTCCCTCCGGTTCGTATGCGCTTCAGAAAATGCAACTATTATTTCTCTCTCCTCATCCGAAATTATGATTTGTCAGTAGTTTCCATTTTCTGAATAATTTTCATAGTTTCGACACTAACGGTACAAACCTTTTTTAGTAAGTCAATAACTGTTTCTTTATAGTCAGCAAAACGATAGGTATTAAATTTTTCAGCGATGGTTTTGTCTCTGGGTTTTTTCTCCTTATATTGATCTAATACCCACTCCAAAGCACTCCGGTTTCCGAGGCGATATTCCCAGACAATTTTGGGAATTTTTTCTAATGTTGTGATGGTATCTATAAATATTTTGTCTTTGGTTTTATCTGCTTTAAGTTTTAGTTTAGGAGTGGGAGAGTTTTCGGGAGTTGGTAAGTCGATGCGAGTTAGTGGGAAAGGTTTAATAGTTTCATAATTGATGTGTAAGTCGATTAATTTTTTTCCCCATTTTACCCACTGTTGAAAATTTTCATAGAAGGGGAGGCGGGGAAATTCTCGTTTGAGATAAAGATATGACAATTCCTGTCATTGCAGAAATTCCAAATATAGTATGTTTTTCTCCTATAAAAATACCATCCTTACCTGAAATAGCTCTAACATTACCTCCTAAATCAAGAAAATAAGCATAAGAAAATTCCTCATTTATTACTTTTCTAAATCCATCAAAAGCACGAGCATCTAAAAAAGAAGAATTAGTAATAAAACAAATTACACCTTGTTTACCTAACCTATCCGATGCCCAACGAATAAATCGAGTGTACATATCATAAACAACAATTTGATTCTGTGCCT
>NZ_JBNHEQ010000078.1:6767-11077 GCF_050016015.1 Dapis hubbardiae BLCC-M172 | reverse complement strand
TTGTCTTGAGTTACATTTTACACTTTTGTGGTTCACCCATGTGAAAAGCGCTGTAAAACTCTTCAAAGCAGATTAAGGGCTAAATTCTGTAGAACTCGATCTACAAAAATGTATGGCTATAAGTTTTGCTTGAGTCTATCAGATTTTTAGATATTGATGATGATTTTACTGATATAAAATTCAGTGTTTTCACTCAAATAAAAAAGATGAATCTAAAAAAAATAGTAGATTCACTGATATTTACAATTTTATCAATTTATTCAATTATATTTTTGGCCAAAACCTAGTGATTTTACTGATGTTTGTTTGTGCTTTTTTGGTTGATTAATTCGTATAAATATTGATATTTAATCTAGTTATTAAAGAAATAGAAAAGATTTATATTTGTGATTCAAAACACATGATTTTTGATAAGAATGGGGTTATAGTAGATTTAAGCGAACAAAAGGAAACAATAAAAATAGCTTAAATAGCTTGATTTTATTCTTACTAAAGTTCCTATAAATAATTTGTTTTAGATAACTTACTGCAAGTCAGTCCCCTAACTTGGTTTTTTTGGCTCAAAGCTTACAAAATAACCAATACAATATTTAATTAGGAGTAATAACAATGAAGACTAAATTATCTATCTTATTGACAGCGATCGCTGGTGGTGTAGTTTCCGCAATGCCCGCTCAAGCTTTCTCTTTTGGAACTAATGGTATTATGTTCTATGAAGATACTACTTTGGAATTTGAATTGTTACAAACATACGGAGGTTACAAGTCAGATTTAAGAGTTTATGAAGCAATAGATGTGGATAACGATGGAATAGTAGATCGTTTGTTGGGTGGAGAATTGCTCTTTGAAGAATACAAGGCTTCTGATGATGCAGCTGGACCAACATCTGCTCCAGGTTCAGACCCTCTGGGTACTGCGGGAAATGCTGTAGTAGGTTCTCCAGGTCGTTTTACTTTTGAAGGAGGTAAGACATATACTTTAGGGGTAGAGAATTATGGGTACTGGCAAAATAAGGAAATAGAAAATCCATATTATCCAACAGTGTATTCTACAACTGGTTTAAATCCAGATGGAATGCAGCGGGCAGTGTTTGGCTCAACAGGTGGAAGCGAAAAAGCTGGATTTAATGCTTCTCTGTATACAGAGGGAGATCCATTTGGTGGTTGGGTAGCTCTGAGTTTTGATGATGCTGGCAATGACGACGACAAAGACTATCAGGACTTCACTTTCAGGGCAACAGTTGTTAAGTCAACTCCAGAACCTGCAACTTTAGCTGGTTTAGGTATAGTTGCAGGTGGAATGTTCTTATCTCGTCGTAAAAAGCAAAAGTAATAACTCTGATGACTGAGATACTGAACTCAAGGGGTGACATCCGTTCGGGGGGGTTTATCAATACTAGGGCAAGCATGAATTTTTCGACTAATAACCCGCCCCTACTATTGTTACATTTGGGTGTACATGAGGGCGGGTTTACTCAATCTTACAGCGCTTTTCAGATCGATAAACCACATCTTCACAACCAAAACCTTGTAGGGACGTTCCATGGAACATCCCTACTGTGGTCTACTCAAATGAAAACTGCTGTAGGGTAAGCATGAAAATTTTCTCTAAAACCTGCCGCTACTAGCTACAAATTGCTCCTGTTGTATCAATTTCCAAAGCTTGTACTTCTGTAACTACTCCCTGATTTTTCCAAGCTTCAGTCATTGCTGTTACTACTTTTGAACTTGTGGATGAATTTGTCAGTGCTAATAAAGTCGGACCTGCACCACTAATTACCATTTCATAAGCACCAGCATTTAAGGCAGCAGAACGGACAGACTCATATCCTTTAATTAAAGATTTACGGTAGGGTTGGTGAATTTTATCTTGCATTCCAGCTTCCAAACACTCTCGGCGACCAGTTTCTAATCCTCTTAACAAAATCCCTAAATGAGCGGAATTAAATATAGCATCAGCGCGACTGTATTCTTTTGGTAGAACTTGTCGCGCTTCTGCCGTTGAAAGTTCAAAGTCAGGTATTGCTACTACTGGCACAATATCGGGATGCCAGGGAATATCGCATATTTCCCAACCTGTGGGGGTAGAAGCGGTTAAACGACAACCCCCTAGTAAGGCAGGTACAACATTATCTGGATGTCCTTCAATGGCGATCGCTAAGTTCATCACTTCTGTTTGCCTTAAGGGATTACCTGCTAATTGATTTGCCCCGACTAGACCTCCGACTATTGCGGTGGCGGAACTTCCTAATCCTCTGGCTAAGGGTACGCCTAAGTCTATTTCTACTAGCACAGATGGGGGATTTTGATTGATATTTTCATATAATTTTACAAATGCTTGATAGGCAAGATTGCTTTTATCTGTGTTGACTCGTGGAGCTTCTTTGCCTGTGACGGTAATTTTTAGCTCTGTTGCGCTATCCGCAATAGAGAATTTGAAGCGGTTATATAAGGATAGGGCGGCACCGAGGCAGTCGAAACCTGGGCCTAAGTTTGCGGTAGTTGCGGGGACGGTAACTGTGATAGAGGAAGGAGTTGTCATTTCTGTTATCAGTTATCAGTATCTTTCTTAACTTGACATCCTCCCGACGCTGCTCTCACGAGACAGCGCGGGATTCCCTAGCATCACTGATAGGGGCTTTCTGCTTCAATGCACCCGCCTTCCGGGATTTACTCCCAGAAGGTCTTACGGTCGCTCCACAGACTGACACTGCTAGTCCAGCAGCCAAAATATTTATTGCAGCGTTTATGTCCCTGTCATGGTGGCTACCACATTCAGGACAATCCCACTCTCTAATATTTAGAGGTAATTTTTCTACTATATGACCACAGTTAGAGCAACGCTTAGAACTAGGAAAATATCGGTCAATTTTGATTAATTCCCGTCCATACCAATCAGCTTTGTACTCTAATTGCCTAACTAATTCTCCCCAGTTGGCATCACTAATAGCTCTAGCTAATTTGTGATTCTTGACCATGTTTTTTACTGCCAGATCCTCAACTACAATAGTTTGGTTTTCTCTAATTAGTCGAGTTGTCAGCTTGTGGGTATAATCAAGCCTAGAGTCTTTGATTTTTGCGTGTATCTTGGTGACTTTCAGCCTGGCTTTTTGATAGTTATTAGACTTTTTGTCGGGTTTTCTGTCTAGGGATTTCTGGGCTAACCTCAGTTTTTTATGTAACTTTTGAAGATTTTTTGGGTTGGCAACTTTTTCTCCATCACTGGTAGTTAAAAGGCTGGTGATACCTAAATCAATTCCAACTTGCTTGGCAGGAGGCTTGAGTTTTAAATCTCTAGTATCATTAACTCTCAAAGACACAGACCATCTGCCAGAGGGTTCAAGTTTGACAGTAATTGTGCTAGGTACACAACCTGGTGGTAGTTGCCTACTCCATCTGATAGGTAGTGGTTCTGCACATTTAGCTAGATATACTTGACCATCTTTCCACTTGAAAGCTGCCTTCGTAAACTCAGCACTGCCACCATTCCGCTTTTTCTTAAAATTAGGGTATTTAGCCCGTCCACTAAAAAAGTTGGTGAAAGCAGTCTTTAGATGTCTTAAACTTTGCTGCAAGGGTACACTGCTGACTTCAGTCAGAAAATCCAGGTCTTCCTGCTTTTTCCAGGAAGTTAACATAGCTGAAGTTTGCTTGTAACTGACTCCCTCTTTATTCTCATACCAGGCAGTAGTTCTAGCTGCTAAAGCTTTGTTGTAGATAAGTCGTACACATCCCAAAGTTCTCCGCAACAGACTTTCCTGCTCTGGAGTTGGGTAAAATCTAAATTTGTACGCCTTTTCAACCATTTACTGACTAATATTGAACATTTACATTCTAACATACTATGTGTAAACCCGCAACATTCGTTGAGATCAAAGTTGACAAAGAAGTAGGTACTTGTTCAATATCTAAAAAGGCTAAGACTTTTATCTGTCAATCTTTTGAGGGTCTATTGGCAACCCCTATATTTTTTTGTTGAATAAAAAGTCATAAGTATGGACGAACAACCCCAGCTAAATCTTAGGATACCACAAAAATTGTCGGGATGCAACCAAGTTTCTTTTGACGCGCCGATTTTTTTCAGGAGCTTTCTAAAATGAAAATCTTTGTGGCTTTTCACCGACGATGAATGGAAAGATTTGAGCAGAAAAAAACAAGTATTAACAGGAACCTTTAGAGGATGAAAATATTTCTGGTATTGTTTGCAGGGAAAATTCCTCAAACGTTGGTTGAATAAAAAGTCATAACTATAGACGAACAACCCCAGCTAAATCTTAGGATACCACAAAAATTGTCGGGATGCAACCAAGT
>NZ_JBNHEQ010000078.1:4708-6667 GCF_050016015.1 Dapis hubbardiae BLCC-M172 | reverse complement strand
TTCTTTTGACGCGCCGATTTTTTCAGGAGCTTTCTAAAATGAAAATCTTTGTGGCTTTTCACTTTATGTTTCTTCTGCCAAAAATCCTAACTTTTTGATAACTCAAGCTTCAAAATTTGCACTTTTTTTCAGTCTAAAAAAGCTCAATCTCTTATCTGTCAATGCTTTTACATTTGATAGGCAAGCCATAATTAGGGTTTGCCTATCAAACCAAAACACTTGTTAAATAAAGGTTTGAGCCTTTTTAGAACCTGGAAAAATTACCAAGTTTTCCATCCCCAACCCTCAAAAAGTGAGAATTTTGGGGTGACTATGGCAGAAAAATCAAGAAACAATTATTCCTCCTGCTTTCTCTGTCTTCCCACCTACCCCAGACTCCCCACATTCTCCAGACTTTACTTTTTTCAGCAGCCTAAATATAGTAAGAATTTAACTTCGCACCTTCTAACTTCGCACCTTCTAACTTCTGACTTCACCATTTCCGGCACCACCTGGAGTTTCAATCACAAACACATCTCCTACATTCATTTCCACAGTACCAATACCCCCCAACTCCTCAACTTTCCCATCACTCCGTTCCACATAATTTTTCCCCACTAAACCATCACCCCCACCATTCAAACCAGGGGGAGAAACGACGCGATGACCTGATAATATTCCGGCAGTCATCTTTTCCAAAAAACGCATTCGCCGAATTACTCCATTACCACCTTTATATAAACCTTCACCCCCACTGCCAGAACGTATAGTAAAACTTTCCAGTAATATCGGAAAGCGCCATTCCAAAACTTCCGGATCGGTTAACCGGGAGTTGGTCATGTGAGTATGTACTGCATCAGTGCCATGAAAGTTTATACCTGCGCCGGAACCTCCACAAATAGTTTCATAATATTGATATTTACTATTACCAAAGGTGAAATTATTCATGGTTCCTTGAGATGCTGCCATTACTCCTAAAGCATTATATAAAGTGTCAGTAATTATTTGGGAAGTTTCCACATTTCCTGCCACAACTCCAGCGGGATATTTGGGGTTTAACATACTAGCTTCGGGGATGATTATTTCTAATGGTTTGAGACAACCAGCGTTGAGGGGAATATCATCATCAACTAGGGTACGAAAGACATATAATACTGCTGCTTTACAAACTGCTTTTGGTGCATTGAAGTTGTTGGTGAGTTGGGGAGATGTTCCTGTGAAGTCAATTTTTGCTGTGAGATTTTTTTGGTGGAGGCTGACAGAAACTTGAATTTTATTACCGTCATCTAGGTTGGATGTGGATTTTTTTTTGGTAAGTGATGAAGAAAGTTTTTTGATGGCTTGACGTACTGATGCTTCTGCGTTTTCTTGCACGAATTTCATGTAAGCTTGTACGATTTCTAAGCCATAATTTTCTACCATTTTCTGAAGTTCTTGTACGCCTTTTTCATTGGCAGCTATTTGTGCTTGTAGGTCTGCTATATTTTGGCTGGTATTTCTGGCAGGATATTTGCTGGATGTGAGGATGTTTAATAGTTCTGTTTCTTGGAATTTTCCGTTTTTGACGAGTTGGAAATTATCGATTAATATTCCTTCTTCGTCTATGGTTTTACTATGGGGAGGCATGGAACCTGGGGTAATGCCACCTATATCTGCATGATGTCCGCGAGAGGCAACATAAAATATGGGATTTGGTATTTTTTCTCTGTTTTCAGGGGAAGTTAGGGAAATATTTGTATCAGATGAAATTTCCTCAGTGGAGTTAGTTTCAGTCAAAATATTTGTCTGATTTTCTTCTATCAAATTTTCATTGTTAGGAGGGTTTGCTGACTTGAAGTTTTGAGTAGTAGACTTATCTCCTAAAAGGATATTTGTCTCGGATAAGGTTTCTGAAGGGAAGTTAGGTTCGGGAAAAATATTTAGGGAAATATTTGTCTGATTTTCTTCTATCAAATTTTCATTGTTAGGAGGGTTTGCTGA
>NZ_JBNHEQ010000078.1:3462-4608 GCF_050016015.1 Dapis hubbardiae BLCC-M172 | reverse complement strand
GGATATTTGTCTCGGATAAGGTTTCTGAAGGGAAGTTAGGTTCGGGAAAAATATTATTTTTCCTATTTTCCACATCCTGCTTCCCAATAACAGAAGCATCTTTTGGTTTTTGTAGATTTGAAAATACAGGAGTAATAACTGTTATGTCTGGCAGATGAGTACCGCCATTGTAAGGATTATTTAAAACATAAACATCTCCTGGTTTGAGTGTGTCGCCTTTGTCAGAAATTAAGGCATTAACACTTTCACTCATGGAACCTAAATGTACGGGAATATGAGGAGCATTGGCAACTAATTCACCATCTTTATCGAAAATAGCGCAGGAAAAATCTAGTCTTTCTTTGATATTTACTGAAGAGCTAGTATTTTGTAATGTAATTCCCATTTGTTCGGCGATCGCTCGAAATAGGTTATTAAATATTTCTAGCATTACGGGGTCTGCTGAAGTTGGATTTTTGTCTTGAGACTTACTGGTTATCTCTACGGATTTTTCTGTAGTTTTAGTTTTCGTTAAAATCAGGTGATTTTTGGTAGTTAGTTCTGTTTGCCAACCAGGTTCGATAATATTGGTTCCGGTTTTTTCAATTATTAAGGCAGGACTATTAATTTTGTCTCCTGGTTGTAAATTTTCTCGGAGATAAATAGGAGTATCATGCCATTTTCCGGCTGTATATATTTGTGTTATTGCAGTTGGAGTTATAGGAGATTTTTTAGTGGGAAATTTTTCTATTTCTTCTGGGGTTTCCATTTGCTGAATAAGTTCTAGGGAAACTGCTTCAACTATTAAGGATTTTTCTGCCATGATAAATCCATATCTCTGTTGATGAGCTGTTTCAAATTCGGCTTTTATTGTTGAGATATTTTCGGCAAAGTCTATGATTAATGTTGAGTCACTACCTTGATATTTAAGGTGAATTTTTAATAATAAGGATGTAACAGCAGCATCTTGCTTGTCAAATTTATTCCTTTCTGAAATTAAATCTGTTGTAGATTCTAAATTTGAATTTTCCGACGAAGAATTTTCTGTTATTAACTCTTGTTTGGCTTCAGTTTCTGACAAAGGTGTAACAGCAGCATCTTGCTTGTCAAAATTATTCCTTTCTGAAATTAAATCTGTTGTAGATTCTAAATTTGAATTTTCCGACG
>NZ_JBNHEQ010000078.1:2240-3362 GCF_050016015.1 Dapis hubbardiae BLCC-M172 | reverse complement strand
AATAATTTTCTGTTATTAACTCTTGTTTTGCTTCAGTTTCTAGCTTAGTAAAAATTCCCTTCAACTCTGGGAATAATTCTGGAGTTAGTATTTTTTCAACTGCCTTTTCTTTCATCACTCGAATATCTGCTAATCCCATCCCATAAGCAGATAAAACTCCCGCATAAGGATGAATAAAAATTTGTTTCATTCCCAAAGCATCAGCAATTAAACAAGCGTGTTGACCTCCCGCACCACCAAAACAACAAAGAGTATATTCCGAAATATCATAACCTTTTTGCAGAGAGATTTTTTTAATCGCATTTGCCATTTTTTCCACAGCAATAGCTAAATATCCACTTGCCACCTCTTCCGGTTTTTTACTATTACCTATTTCCGCTGCTAACTGAGCAAACTTTTCTCTAACAATCTCCAAATTTAAAGGTAAATTTCCCTCCTTTCCAAACACTTTAGGAAAAAATTCTGGCTGTATTTTTCCCACCATTACATTACAATCTGTGACTGTTAAAGATCCGCCTTTTCCATAAGCAGCAGGTCCGGGATTTGCTCCAGCAGATTCAGGTCCAACACGATATCTAGCCCCATCAAAAAATAAAATTGAACCTCCACCAGCAGCAACAGTATGTATCGACATCATCGGAGTTCGTAGACGTATTCCAGCAATTTCTGTTTCAAATTCTCGTTCATATTCTATTGTTTTATTTGCTGCTCCGGCGTAATGAGCAACGTCGGTAGAAGTACCACCCATATCGAAGCTAATTATTTTATGAAAACCTGCCATTTTACTTGTTTGAACTGCTCCAACAATTCCACCAGCAGGACCAGATAAAATACTATCTTTTCCTTGAAATTTTTGAGCATCTGTTAAACCGCCGTTCGACTGCATAAACATTAGTTTCACCTCATTTATTTTTGAGGCATCTTTGTTGCTAAAACTATCTTTTTCTAAGTTGAAAGTTACATCTTGTCTATGCTCTTTTTTTTCTTCTACCTCAACCTTTATTTCTTCCCTTTCCAAAGAATAATTTTCTTGGATTGGATTTATTTTTGAGGCGTCTTTACTGCTTAAACTATCTTTTTCTAAGTTGAAAGTTACATCTTGTCTATGCTCTTTTTTTTCTT
>NZ_JBNHEQ010000078.1:0-2140 GCF_050016015.1 Dapis hubbardiae BLCC-M172 | reverse complement strand
CTACCTCAACCTCTATTTTTTCCCTTTCCAAAGAGGAATTTTGTTTAATTGGATTTATTGTTGAGGCATCTTTACTGTTAAAACTATCTTTTGCTAAGTTCAAAGTTAAATCTTGTTTCGTCTCTGTTTTCTCTCCTACCTCAACCTCTATTTCCTCCCTTTCCAAAGAAGAATTTTCCCCGAAAATTATATTGTCTGTTTCAGACTTGCCAAAGGATTCTAAATAACTACTAACCTGATTAACATATCGTCGTAAAATTGGTGATAAATAAGCATCAACTACAGTAGTATCTCCCCGACTAACTAATTTCATTAAAGGACTAACTTCATGGGAAACAGATATTTGAGTAAATCCAATTTCTTGAGCAATTTCTTGAATTTTTTGTTCGTGTTTCGGATAGCGATAACCGTGCATTAATACAATAGCGCAACTTCTAATTCCTTCCTTGTATGCTGTTTGCAATTGAGAAATTAATTCTGTTGTTTGAAGTGGAATTATTTCTTCCCCTTTAGCTGTATAACGTGACTCAACTTCGATGACTTTTTCATAGAGCATTTCCGGCAAAATAATTTGTCTGGCAAAAATATTAGGGCGGTTTTGATAACCAATTCTTAGAGCATCTTTAAAACCTTTATTAATAACCAAAACTGTCCGATCGCCTTTCCTTTCCAATAAAGCATTTGTAGCAACAGTTGTACCCATTTTAATAACTTCTATTTCTTGTGAAGGTATAGGTTCATTTTGAGAAATTCCTAATATTTCTCTAATTCCTTGAACTGGTGCATCAGAGTAGCGTTCTGGATTTTCTGATAATAATTTATGAATAATAATTTTACCGTCAGGAGACTTAGCAACTATGTCTGTAAATGTACCCCCACGGTCAATCCAAAATTGCCAACGGTTGTTAGTAATTGGTGTCTTAGTCATATTCAGATTAATTTTAGAGATAATAATTTTGATTTTTATTAGTCAAATCTGGTAATAGTTATAGCTATACTAAACTATCAAACATAATTTTATGCAATTTTTTATAATTAGGGTTTGCTGAAAAAGTCTTATGAGTGAGGGGAAGAGTCAGGAGTCAGTCCTCAGATAGGGAAAATTGTCGGATTTCGGCTGTCGCCGACATGAAAGGCGATGTACAGGAGAAATGGGAATTATAGACCAGGTAGTAGGAAGAATTGTCCCTTGATTTTTCCGCCCTTGTTTGCTCAAAATATTAACTTTTTGACCTTGAGCGACCGAAAAGCTGGCACTTTTTTAGATCCAAAAAGACTAAAGCCTTTATTTGTAAATACTTTGAGAGTTAATCAGCAAGCCCTAGTTATTCATACATACCAAATGCAGTTTTTCAAAAGAGGCTGATATAGCTAAAGTCAGAAGTCATACCATTTCTCCATGAAGTTGGACTTAATACCAAAGATAATAGCTGTCAGTAAAATTCAGGTCTGGGTAAGAATTATTAAGTGCATTCTTCCAGAAAAATACCTTAACTTTATTTAGGGTTTGCTGAAAAAGTCTTATGAGTGAGGGGAAAAGTCAGGAGTCAGTCCTCAGATAGGGGAAATTGTCGGATTTCGGCTGTCGCCGACATGAAAGGCGACCTACAGGAGAAATGGGAATTATAGACCAGGTAGGAGAAAGAGTTGTCCCTTGATTTTTCTGCCCTTGTCTACCCTAAATACTAACTTTTTGTAGTAGACTGACACACCTTAAATGTTGCAATAAATGTAGGTTGGTTTGTTTCGCTAACGCGACATGTAACGCGAACTTCGTTGCGCAGCATGGAACAAAACCCAACAAAAGTCCTTCTCTCGTACGGACGCCCTTATGCAACGTCCCTACCTTACTCCCCCACTCCCCTACTCCCTAATGCACAGTTTTAGCTGTGTCGGTCCAGTAGCTCTGAGCGACCGAAAAGCTGGCACTTTTTTCGACCCAAAAAGGCACTTGCCTTTATCGATAAATGCTTTGAGGTTTAATCAGCTCACCATGTAAATTGATGATTAATTCAACTATTGCACTACAGTTTTTAGATTTTAGATAAAGTAGCTAGGGTGGCGATCGCCCTATTCCGATTACAGGTTGATAATTAATTAAACTATTGCGTTACAGTTTTTAGATTTTAGATAGCTTCTC